>JAQWAM010000052.1 GCA_028707675.1 Kiritimatiellia bacterium
GCCGTACTCTCGGTCCTCATACACGCCGTACAGCAACAGTTACTATACGCCCTCGACTTACTACGTAAACTTTGCGCCCTACATGGGAGGATTTCATCTATGTGGTCGACTTCCTCCAGAACTCGAACGATCGGAAAACGCATGTCTGGACGTCGACGAGCTTCCGCAAGCGCTTTCGCGCCTGAGCGAGCAACTCCCTGCTTTGCAGGAGCGCCGGCTCACACTGGGGCTGGATTGCGGGTTCCCGCTGTGCATGTTCACCGATGCGGATCTAGGTCGCCTCTGGAAAAACGCTCACGCCATGAATTTCGGTTGTGGCCCGGCCATCGATATCGGACCGGACCTGCAGGTCTGGTCCTGCTTTCCATTGCGCCGAGAGAGCCCGCGTTCCCTCTTCGAATTCCAGTCGCTTCAGCAACTCCATCAACACTTCGATGACGTTCTGAAAACCTTGCGCGACGAGACCGGGGGGATTTTGCCAGAGTGCGGGACATGCTCATACCGTGAATCCGGGAAATGCGCCGGCGGATGTGTGGCGCACATCCTCAAGCGGCGCCATCAGTCGGCAACCTCCGCTGTTGAAAATCGCACCCATGACAAGGAGCCCCTATTATGACTGTCACGACGGCGGGTTCTCCCCTCGGCGCGGACTCCGGATATGAGCTTGTTTCCGACCCGGCCCGAGCGCGCGAGGCGCTTTCCCTGCGCTGCGGGGGCTGCCTGCCCCCGCTTCTCTATGAAACCGATACTCCCTTGGGAGAGGTGCCCCTCGATTTCCCCCCTTCTGCGCGTCAGCTCTGGTTGTACGCCCATAAGCCGGGACGGCCGGCAACCTGGATCAGAAAGCGCAGAGAATTCCTAGATCACCGGCTTTACATCCTGCTTTCAGACCGCGACCCTTTTTCATTCACCGCCGCCCGCATACTCTCATCCCTCGGCGTCCCGTGCGGTCTCCGCCAAGAGGCGGAGCAGCCTGATTGGGAAGCATGGGCAGACCTCTTGGGGTATGCGGCTTACGCTGCCGTTCCGCACGCACCCGTCGAGCCGTTCGCATCCGCCATGCGGTCCTACCGACCGGAACGCGCGCGCCCCTTCTGCATGGATGCCTTGGCAATTATCGTGCGGCAGAGCCGAAAACCGTCCGGCCCGGATGCGGATGCCACTGATCTTTCCAACATACGGGAACGAGAAATGTGCGACGCGGAAAGGGTCGACCGCTTCTTTCTCGATCGTCACCCCTGTTCCTTTTGCCCTGCCTGGCGGGTTTGCATGGGCACCTACGAGCGTATCCGGGGTGAAGGCGAAAACACATGCTCGGTATTCTTTCGCGAATGGATGGAGGCGTGCGAGTGTCCTGCCATAGAGAAATAGAACATGCCGGCCTTGTGCGTACGCTGATCGTCAAAACGACCCGTCTTTGCACATCGAACTGCGCATACTGCGATGTCGTCAGCCGGAAAAAGCCGGGGCCGTCGAGCATGAGTGATGACGTGGCCAAAAACCTGCTTCAACGCGTGGCGGAGTACCTTCGAGCCAAGCCCGACGATGCCATAACGTGGATTTGGCACGGGGGCGAACCGCTTTTGCTCCCCAAGGCATTTTACAGGAAGGTTCTGGAAAGCATCCGCGAACAGTACGCCGATGTGAGTGATCGCCTCCATTTTGACATGCAGAGCAACCTAATGGTCATGGATCGCGAATGGGCCGAGTTGCTCCAAGACATGGGCTTGACCAGTATCGGATCCAGCTACGACCCCGAGCCCGGCATACGCGGCCCGGGTGAATCGCGGCGGAGCGACATTTACAATAAAGCCTTTTTGCGTGGAATGCGGATCGCGGAAGATGCCGGATTGTCGGTCGGTATCATTTATGTTGTAACGAAAAAATCCTTGGCGAACCCGCTGGAACTCTTCCGCCACCTGACCAACCTCCGACCGGACGGGGCGCTTAAATTCAATCCAGTCCTGCTGCCGGAGAACCGGTTCCCCGAATTGCGCATCACTCCGGAAGAGTACGCCGACTTTTTGGGCGCGGTTTTTGCCGAATGGTGGCCGAACCGACAACGTTACGGCAAAATCGATCCCTTTCAAACTCTGGTTCAATGCATCATCGAGAAAGACACGAATGGCCTCGTCTGCGTGGATTCAGGGATCTGCGCACACACTCACGCCAGCATTTCCCTGGACGGACGGATCGCCCAGTGCGGCCGCTCTGACGACTGGGATGTCATGTCTTACGGTAACATCAGGGAGTGCTCGCTGCTCGACGCGTTCGAAAGCCCGCTGCGCCTCGAAATGAAGGAGCGATACGGCTCCCTTCGTGCCGGCGAGTGTTCCGACTGCAGGTTCTGGGACATCTGTCATGGAGGATGTCCGCTGGATTCTTTGCAACCTCGCGGCCACTTCAAGGCACCCTCTCCCTGGTCGGCCGCTCAGCGCCGATTTATTGAAGAGTATTTCGAGCCAATCACAGGCATATGTTTTCAAAGTGTCACGTCCTGATTCCCGAGTCAATCACAAATGGCTGGGTGCCATGCCTGTTCGGGGACACCGCAAACTTGCTGAAAATCTGGTCCGGAATGAACGCGGCGAGCGGGGGTGAACCATGTATGTGGACAGCGCCGCTTCAGGCCGGACGTACACTGCGCACGACCCCGTAACCGCGCCGAGGAACGATCTCGGCGTTGCCGAAAAGCTCTTCCTGCATCTCCGCCAGCACCCGCGCGGATTTTGCGACCATCATGCACACTCCGTGCGGCAGCAAGACCGACCGCGCGGTCTCGACGAAAAGGCGCGCGATGCGGAAGTCAGAAAAATACGGCGCGTTGCCCAACGCCAGATGATAGCCGTCGCCGCTGACACCCGTGTCCGACAAAACCAGATCCGTCTTTTCCAATCCCAGAGCCCTTATGTTGCGCGCTGTGGCCGCCAAAGCGCGCGCGTGCGAATCCAGAAAAGTGACCCTAAGATCAGGCTGCCGGCCGGCCAGCAGGCAGCCGACAATCCCGCAGCCGCAGCCGATGTCCAGAACCCGCAGCCCCGGTCGGATTTCAAGCGCCGCAATCTCGGCCAGCGCCAGCCCGCCCGCGTCCGGCCGCCGGTGACAGAACACCCCCGGCAAAGAAACCAGTCTGACCGGCGGCCCGCCGGGCAGCGAAACATCAAACTCCGCGCTGAAATCGCGCTCGCGCTTGACCGGTTTGCGCTTGCGCGCGCTCACGCAGAACAACCCCTTTTTGTCATGCAAGACCGTCATGCCGCCGAACAGCGCCTTGATGTGTTTGAACATGAATCCGCTGTCGCCTTCACACGCCATCAGACAAACCGCGCCATCTGCCATATTGCGGTGCATGACGTGCAGTTGGTCCAGAATCAATTCGTTCGGCACAGACTTCACGGATGCCATGAAAAGCGCGGCGCCATAACTCTCCGGAGGAATCGCGGCTGTGCATGACAGCCTAAAACGAGAGGAGCCTTTACTGCCTGATCCTGAAAAATCAGACGGTACAGTGACAAAGGGATCGGCGGCGAAACTGAAGCCGAAACCGTTGGCCGCCAGGTTGCGGCCGACGGCCCGCGCATGATGAACGTCAAAAATGTGGCAGACCAGCGTGACTGACGGGAAAAGTTCAGCGACCGCCATGGCCACTGCCCCGGTCCGATTGCCCGCAACCAAAGCCTTTTCATACCCGGACGACAGGCTTTTGACGTTCTCAATCAGCAAAGCCTCGGCGGGATGCAGTCCTGAACGGGAAACGACCCGGCACGCGCCGCCCAGAAAAGTCTCTGTCTTGGTCAACCCGCCTGGTTCTGTTATCAACAAATCCTTCATTTTCCAGCCCATCAAAGAAACGCGCCAAATTCCAGCACATCGACATTGCGCGCACCAAGGCGATGCGCCTTGTCTCGCAGATCTTTATCGTTGCTGACCATAAAAACTCGCATCCCGGTATCTGAGGTTTTGAAAAACTTCAGGTTGTCGAGGATGACGCCATCCGCGCGGTGTTCACCCTTGCCGCCGGAATAGGTCACACGCACATTCGGCGCGGCCTGAGTGTCGCTGCGTGTCGGCCCGTCAAAAACAATCCACGCCCTCACAGCCGGGTTTGGCGCGGTGACGCGAACAACGTCAGCGATCAAACGCTCGCGCTTGCCGGCGTCATTGAGAGCCTTTCCGCGCTCGGGCGAGTATCGCGCCGGCAGGCCGAAAAGCATGTTGTGCCCGTCTATCATCAATATCGCAGGCACACTCCCCGCCAAAGCCTGCCCTAGCAGCGAAGGGATCTCATCCCGCTCTGCCGCGGCGGCGTCAAGCGGCACGTCCAGCGCCTCAAGCGCGGCCAGACGTTTTTTGAAGGCCAGCTTGAGCCGGCCGCAGGCGTCCCCGTCAATCACCGCCAGCGAACGAAGCAAATCCGGCAAACCGCGCAATTGCGGCAGATCGTTGTCATCGGCGGCATTGATGCGCGCCGCCACCGCCCGCTCCAAAGGCGTGGCATCCGCATCCGGTTCGATTAGCGCCCTTAGGCGTTCCAGTTCTCTGCCTATATCGGTCTCGACAGCCTTCAGCTCGGGTGTCGGCCGCAAAGCGTTTCGCAAAGCGGATAAAACCCGCTCCCGCACATTTTGCAGATCACTGACGCGTTCCAGAATCTTTTCGACGTTGCCGCTGTGACGGTCCGTGGCGGCCTGTTTTTTCAAAGCCGTCTCAGCCCGCGCCAGCAGGTCGTTGCGGGAGCCGTCATCAAGCGCCGCTGCTTCGACTAAACGCGCTTGCGCCAGCCAGCCGTGAAATTCAAGCGCCAGAGCCATGTCGACAGCGGCCTTCAACCGCTCGTCACGCGACACACGCTCGCGCTGCAGCTCGGCAGCCAGTTCACCTGCTTCACGGTTCCTTTGGCTCAGTTTTTTTTCCAACCCGTCAATTTTTTGCCGACAATCCTTGAGTTCATTGCCGCTGTCTTTCAAATCCTTGACAGCACGCGACAAACGGTCGTCCACCCCTTTGAGACGGCGATTTTCCGCAGACAGATCACGTATGCGTCCGTCTAGTTTTTCTTTTTGCCGATGCCATGCCTCACGGGTTACTGGCATTCCTTCCGCATCCGGCATGGTGCCGGCCATTTCAATAAAATCGGCAAAACATGACTTAAATTGCTCGTGCGCTTCAGCAGAAGTTAAAACCGAGTTTGTTTCCTGGCGCTTAAGCCATTCTTCGGCCTTGTCACGGACTTCCGGGCGCTGATCAAGCAGCAGGGCAACCATCAGAACTTCATTGCCCAGCAGCGCGGCTAAAGCGTGACGGTTCTCCGCGATGGCTTCCGGCGACAGGAGCCCGGTCAAAGTGCGCGCCCGCGAACGCCGCGCCAACAGGCACCTTAATGTCTCCGGCACAACCGCCGCTCCACAGGCGATCTGCTGGACACGTGCCCTGATAACCGCGACATTGCCGGAACGGAAACCGCCAGTCTTGAAAATTTTATCCGTAGCGGCGAATAACGCCAGATCATCAGCCGGCACCAATTTAACCAGACGCCGCAGCTCTTTTTCATATGCGGGCGGCAACGCGGTCGCGCAAAGTGCCATAAATGACCTACCGTTCCTTTGATCGATGATAATTTCCGGTCGCCTCGCAAGTGCGCAAGGCGCGGTTGAACAACCGCATCATTTTGACGCTGCTGGCGACTTGCGCTCTGGCGCATGACGACGCGACCGGACCGAATGCCGCTGGCAGACGTGTCCAGCCCTGCCCGTCGTTTTCTTCACCGCTGCCGCCGCTACCGTCCACAATCGCGCTGACCATCCCGGCGGCAAAGTCGCAAATGAACACGGCGTGATGAATCTCGGACAGTTTTATCACATTGGCCGCCGTCTGCCACGAGGCCGCAAGGTCGCCGTCGAACAAACTTATGCGCAGCGTCACCCCGCCGGCTTTTTTGAGCGCTTCAACTTTTATTCCGCGCTTGCCGTCGAAATTGCTGAACAGAACCGTGCCGTAGTCAAGCTGCTCCAAAAGCAGCAGAAACTCCAGCGTGAACCCGCCGCAGTCCGCCGCGCCGAAGCCGGCAGGAACGTCCAGCTCGTGCGGAGCGCCGTCATGGAAACGCGCCTCTGACAGCAAGCCGTTCCCGCACAGTCCGACACCGGAAAGATCAGCGCCAAGCCCCGACAACAGTTGCGTCGGAGGCTCTGTCAACGATACGCGTCCCCCACAGACAGTGGCGAACCAAAAACGCCCTTTCTTTTCGATCATGTCC
Organism: Kiritimatiellia bacterium; assembly: GCA_028707675.1. GTDB lineage: Bacteria > Verrucomicrobiota > Kiritimatiellia > RFP12 > UBA1067 > JAQVQN01. The sequence goes on from JAQWAM010000052.1 coordinate 6,257, forward strand.
GCCACAGCGCAATCTTGCGCCGCCTCTTCGCCGGCATAGAGCAGAAGTTCGGGTTCGGACCACACGACAGAACCTTCGTTCGTCGCTGCACTCCCGCAAACAAACACCTCGGACACTCTTGATTCCAGACCGGCGCGCGGCGCTTGACGATTACTGACACACAGCAGATGCCGACCGGCGCCCGTGCGGAAAACCCGCGGGTACATACCGCCAGTCTTTAGTCTGCGCCGCGCGCTCCCCACAACAACCGGCTCCGGTTTTGACCAGCTTTTACCGGCATCGCGGCTGACGCTCTGTGCTAAAAAGCCGCTGTCGTTGAAAACGCTAATAATCGTCCCGTCGGCGAGAGACATCAATTGATGCGGTGACTGCCATCCCCCTGAATCAGGAGCGCGGATACCCCGCTCCCCCTCAGGCAGAAGACGGAAACGGACCAGCGCCGGATTGCGCTCGGACAATATGTTGTCTGACACGACTGCCCAACAGTCCCCGGCAGAGGCAACAGCCCCGGACATCTTCGTAAGCGCGAACAAAACCTCTCGACCGCACAAAACCGGCTTGCCGTCAAACCGGAAAAGCACACGACCTCCTTGCCAAAGGTTTTGTAGATTTCGATCCTTTGTTTGGAAGTTCGCCAGATATTGTTTTTCCGACCAGCTCATCCCTCCGTCGTCAGAGTGCCTGTAGGCCATTCTACAGGACGGAGCCGTGTGCTCAGTCTTTTTCAAATCGTCCGCGCAAAAACCATAAAAAGCGTACACCCGTCCGAAAGGAGTCACCAGTCCATTGACCCAAGCTTCACCCTGCATGTTACCGCCTTCGATAACCGCAGGTGATGACCATGAACGGCCTTCGTCCTTGCTGACCGACGACACCAACCGTCTAGTCTTACTTTTGCCGTGTTCACTTTCAGCGATTGCCAAACCGGTCCAGTCGCCGTCACGATTGACCATGAAAAACGGCTGCCTGCATGGCGCAAAAACATCGGCACACACGCCGTTACCGATATTTCTGGAATCGTCTAATATCCGACGGGGCCGCCGAGGATGCGCGTCAGGCTGAGCGCACAGCAACTGTTCCGCGGCCAAAGGACCGTCCGTCACACGCCAGACGTCCAACCATCCCACGAAAGAATTCGAGAACGATTCGCGGCCTGCCAAAGTGAAATCGGCAAACCCGTGAGAGCGATCCGGTGCCGCTGGATTTATTATCGAGCTTTGCCATACCCCGTCGAGGTAAAGCTGCCAGACCCCTTTGCCCGCCG
>JAQWAM010000053.1 GCA_028707675.1 Kiritimatiellia bacterium
CAGCAATGACCCGCGCTCTGAAGGGACGACGAAAACTCCGTCAGGCTTGGCCTGCTCGCTGGCCAGCTTGGCCAGGAACTTGTTGTGGGCGACGCCGACAGACGCGGTCAGCGTCAGCTCTTGGCGGATGGCGGATCGGAGCATGTCCGCGATTTCTCGTCCGTTACCGAAGAGGCGGCGCGCGCCGGTGACATCCATGAAGGCCTCATCGATGGAGATTGGCTCGACCAGCGGGGTGAAGCGCGTCAGGATCGCGAATACCTGCCGCGACACCGCCTCGTAACGCGCCATGTGAGGGCGCGCGAAGATAGCGCCGGGGCAACGCCGGTACGCCTCGCGCGACGGCATGGCTGACCGGACGCCGAATTTGCGCGCCTCGTAAGAGCAGGTCGATACCACGCCGCGCCGGTCGGGCGGGGCCCCGACGACCACGGGCAGTCCGCGCCACTCCGGATGGTCGCGCTGTTCGACCGCCGCGAAGAACGCGTCCATGTCGATATGCAGAATGCAGCGTTCCATAAAAAAACACCGTCCCGCAACGGGACGGTGGCGTTACATTAAGTTATCAGCCCGCCCACATCACTGTCCGGCAGGCGGCGGAGTGGGCACCTCAACCTTCGGCTCCGCTGGCTTTTCTGCAGGCGCGGCGGTTTTGGGTGCAGGTGCCGCTGTCCGCGGCGCAGTGTATCCCTTGCCCATCGGTTTCACAGGTCTGGGAGAGAGCATGCATCCCAAGGTGCGTCCGATCAGTCGCGGCGTCTGCTCGACCTGTGCGTACTCCGCGCTATCCTCGATCACTTTTGAGACTACCTCCATGCCCAGTTCCTTGTGGGCGTTCTCGCGTCCGCGGTACTGCAGCGTGATTTTGACCTTATGCCCCTCAGCCAGAAAATCCTTGATCTGACGCATTTTGTGCGCCAGATCGTGGGTGTCCACGCTGGCGTGGAATTTCACTTCCTTAATCTGCGTCACCTTCTGGTTCTTACGGGCATTTTTGCGCTTGATGCTTTCATCGTAACGGAACTTGCCGTAATCCATGATCTTGCAGACGGGGGGCTCCGCATTGGGAGAGACCTCCACAAGATCGAGCCCCTGTTGGTCTGCCAGCTTTTGAGCGTCGCGGGTGGGCATGACACCCATCATTTCGCCGTTGGCGTTGAGCAGACGGACATTAGGGACACGGATTTTGAAGTTTACGCGGGTAAACGAAGCGATAGCTCACCTCCAGTGTTATGCCGTTTCAGGCAGTTTTGCTTTTTCCGTTTTGGCAGCGGATGTCGTCGCGAACCGGTTCGCGCGACCGGCCGCCGCCGGAAATCATTTTTTGAGTTCGTTGTCGAAAAGTTCAGTGAACTGTTCCAGTGTCATGGCGCCGAGGTCGCCTTCTGAGCGGCCGCGCACCGAGACCACGCCCGCGGCGGCGTCGCGTCCGCCGACCACCAGCATGAACGGCACCTTGTCGAGTTGGGCTTTGCGGATCTTCGCGCCGAGCTTCTCGTTGTCGGCGTCGACCTTTACGCGCGCGTCGCGGTCGAGCAGCCGGGTTTCGATTTCTTTGGCGTAATCGTTCTGTCCCGAGGTTATCGGCAGGACGCGCACCTGTTCCGGCGCCAGCCAGAGCGGGAAGGCGCCGGCGTAGTGCTCGATCAGGATGCCGAAGAAGCGTTCGAGGCTGCCCAGCAGAGCGCGGTGGATCATATATGGCTGGTGCTCCTTGCCGTCCTCACCGATATAAGACAGATCGAAACGCTCGGGCAGGTTGAAGTCGAACTGCACGGTGCCCAGTTGCCAGGCGCGGCCCAGGGCGTCTTTGATCTTGAGGTCGATTTTTGGGCCGTAGAAAGCTCCGCCGCCCTCGTCTGTCTGGAAGGCGATGTTCTCCGCCTTGAGCGCGTTCTCGAGCGAGCGGGTGGCCTGTTCCCATCGTTCGGGAAGACCGACCGATTTATCGGGCCGTGTGGAGAGGAAGGCCGTGATGTCCTCGAAGCCGAAGCGGCGCAGGATGCGCAGCGCGAAGTTGACGGTGCGTCTGATCTCTTCCTCGACTTGTTCGGGTGTGCAGAAGATGTGGGCGTCATCCTGCGTGAAGCCGCGCACGCGCAGCAGCCCGTGCCGCACACCCTCCTTTTCATAACGGTAAACCGTGCCCAGTTCGGCCCAGCGCAACGGCAGGTCGCGGTAGGAGTAGCGTCGGTTGCGGTAGACCAGGATATGGAAGGGGCAGTTCATGGGCTTGACATAGTAGGGCTCGGACGAGACGTGCGAACCCTCGCCCTCCGACACGGTCATGCTGGGGAACATGCTCTCTCGGTAGAAGTCGAGATGTCCGGAGGTTTCCCAAAGTCCGGCGCGCCCGACATGAGGCGTGAACAGCATCTCGTAGCCGGCACGGAAGTGCTCGCGCCGCCAGAAGTCTTCGATGGCCACTCGGATGCGCGCGCCTTTAGGGTGCCAGTGGGCCAGTCCGGGACCGGCCTCGTCGTTGATGCTGAAGAGGTCGAGTTCCTTGCCGAGCTTGCGGTGGTCGCGTTTTCTGGCTTCTTCGATACCGGCCAGCGTGGCTTCAAGCGCCGCATGCGAAACGTCAGCCATCCCGTAAAGTCTTTGCAGCATTGTGTTGCGCTCATCACCGCGGTAATACGAGCCTGCCACAGAGGTCAGCTTGACCGCGCCGATGTCAGATGTCTTGGCTACATGCGGGCCGCGGCAAAGGTCGTCGAAGCCCGCGCAGGAGTATACCGTGATTTTCTCTCCTTCGGGAATATCGGCGAGACGCTCCAGCTTGTAGGGCTGGCCGGCGAAAAGTCTGGCGGCCTCACCGCGCGAAAGCTCGCGACGCTCGAACGGAAGCCCGGCTTTGATGATCGCGTCGATTTCGTTTTCGATCTTTGGAAAGTCCTCAGGTGATAGCCTGTGTTCCAGATCAAAGTCGTAATAAAAGCCCTCTTCTGTTGAGGGGCCGATGTCCAGCTTAACGTTGTTGAACAGTCTGCAAACCGCCGCAGCCATAACGTGCGCGGCGCTATGTCGTATGATCTCTTTCTCGTCCACTAAAAACCTCCATGCCGAGGAGCCCACAAACGCCCGCCGGTATCGAAAAAACCGATTAGCCTATAGTTTCCCTAATCCTCCGCCGGATGTCAATAGCCGCGTGAGCGCAGGCAGCGACGGCGCGAATAACATTAACAGAACGGTTTGAGCAAATGCATCGTGATCTAGCGCGTAACAAAAGAAAACCGCGTCCCGAAGTCGTCGGGACGCGGTTCGTGATTCTGCGGTCAGTAAACAGCCTTTGCGGTGACGCCGGTTATCCTTGGAAGTCGCCGGGCTTGATCTCGTCGCCGTACTTCTCCTGCGCGGCCTTGATCTTGGCGATCGCGGCGTCCCAGTAGTCGAACAGCTCCTGCGGCGCGCCCGCGTCCATCTTGCGGTAAAACGCCTGGGTGCGCTCCAGCTTCGCGATCCACTTTCCGCAGCGGAAGGTGAACAGGTAGGTGTAGTCCGCTTCGGAGAAATCCTCGCCGAGATGCTTGAGGAACAGCGCCTTGAGATCCGCGTACAAGGGGATCTTTCCGGTCGGAGTGTCCAGCGCGTCGTACTCGCAGTGAATCCGGCCTTCCGACCAGTGCAGCCAAACTTTCTTGGCGAGCTTGCTCGTCATGAAATTGCCGTCCTGGTTCCGCATGAAGTAGTTGTTGCTGAAGATCTTCGGCGGGTTTTTAATACCCTCGCCGAATTTGATGTTGTTCAGCGTGTACGTGCCCAGCGGATACGCGACGAAGTCCAGATTGGCCATCGGGCTCGGTTTGCGGACGCCCTCGGCGCCCAGCGTGGCGCTGGTGGTCTCTGATTCGAGCGTAGCGGCCTTCAGCAGTATGCCGTCGCGCCAGTCGGGCGACTCTTCCACCGGGACTGTCGTGTCGCTGTCGCGGCCCCCGTAGAGAATGCCCTCGACGCGCACGCCTTCCTTGGCCTCGAAACCGGCCTTGTCGATATTGTCCAGATAATCCAGACGCATCGTGTAGCGCGCGTTGCCGTGCGCGATGCCGACTTCCTTGCCCTTGGCGTCTTTAACGCCTTTCGACCACTCGCCGAAATGGTTGCGTCCCTTGTCGGGCGCATCGACCCCCATGCCGAGCCAGTACGGCTTGTTGTCCTGGCCGACCAGCACGTTCGAGAAGATCACCTCTTGGTTCTTCATGAGGTTCTCGAAAATCACCGGATCGTCCTTCGCGTTAACGTCCTTGATAATGCCGAACATGCCGAACTCGACGTTGACCGCGCGGAACTCGCCGTTGATGTTGCGGAAATACGCGATGTCGTCGCCTACGATCTTCTCGCCCGGGATCATGGCCGTCGAGGTTTTGCCGCATGCCGAGGGATACGCCCCGCACAGATAGGTGTTGCGGCCCTTTTCCGCGTCGACCGCCGCCATCACGAACATGTGCTCGCACAGCCAGCCCTCTTTGCCGGCCTGGTTTATCGCCAGACGCATGGCGTGTTTCTTGAGGCCGATGGAGTTGCCGGCGTACTGGTCGTTCATGGAATACACGATATTGTTCTGAGTGTCCATGTAGATGCGGCGCTTGTCCAGATTCACCGTGCAGCCGCGCTCGTCAAGCTCGCCGGCGGAATGAATGAACCGGTAGAAACGCGCTTTTTCCGCTTCGGGCATCTTGAGGAAATGTGTGTACGCCGAACGGTAGAGGATCAGCTCCGAATGCGCGACGTACCAACTGTCGGTGAACTGCACGCACGGGATCGTGAAGACGCTCTCAGTCGGGCCTTCGGAAAAGAAGAGCACAACCACGTCTTTGCCCTTCATGATGCCTTTGGAAATCGACATGATCTCCTCGTAGCCCTTATCGTACTCGATGGAGTTAAGGGCTTTCATGGACTCAAGATTCTCTTTGTAGACCATGAAGCGGGTGTTTTCTTTGTCGCGCGCCTGATCCCCGTAACCGTCCCAGTGGATGGTCTGTTCGGAATTGGCCAAGACTTCCTCTTCGCCTTTGGCGATCGCCTGCTTACGGACGTAATCGATGTCTTCGGCGCTGTCCGTGCCTACGAAAATGGACTTAGGGTCGCAATGCTGCGCGAAGAAACCGATAAATTCCATGACTTTCGGGTTTTTCAGCGCGGTCAGCTTGGCAAAACTGCTTTCGCTCATCTTGCTTTTCAGAACACTGTCATAATTATCGGACATAAGAGGCCTTTCAGTTGCATTGTCTTGTTTCGCGCATTTGACAGTCATGGCAGACGACATGCCAATCCCGTAAAAGGCGCAAAATTATGATTCATATACGCGCGGCAGTCAATCCTAAAAAAACGCAAGTTTTTACATGCCTATCTTGCTATAATTCTAATCTAAAAAGTTATCGGGATTCTAAATCCGTGATGACAGGCCGGTGCAATGAGGCGAGGGCTAAACAAAAACAAAGGGGACAAGATGAGAATGATTAAGAGCATGGCGTTGCTGTTGGCAGGTTCCGCGGCTTTTTTGGGAAGCGCGCAGGACACGCCTGCCGAGATACACGGCGCGCCTGTGCAGCAAAAACGGGCGGAGATATTGTGGACGCGGGCGATCTGCAAGCAGCCCGGGCGCTACATCGGCTGGGCCACGGCCTGCCTGCGCAAGAACGGAGAGTTGCTGGCCGTTTTTTCCGGTGACCGCGACGAGCATGTCTGCCCGTTCGGCAAGGTGCAGATGATCTCCAGCAAGGATTTCGGCGAGACGTGGTCCAAGGAGCGCAACATCTGCAACACGCAGCTTGACGACCGCGACGCGGGCATCGTCGAATTGCCCAACGGCGATCTGGTGGTGGCGTGGTTCACCTCCGTTGCATATATGAGCAGCATCCGCGACCGCGGCAAGCTCAAGCCCGGCAGCCCGCAGTTCTACTGGTGGCTGCATGACGAGAAACTGCCTCCCGCGGTCAAGGAAGAGTGGCTGGGTTACTACACGGCGCGCTCTACGGACGGCGGCAAGACATGGGAAGACCCTGTGCGAACATACGGTTCCGCCAACCACGGGCCGATAGTGCTGAAAGACGGGCGGCTTTTGATGGTCGGCAGGTGCTGGATCGGCGACGGCACATCGGCAGTCTGGAAAGAGAAGAAGCACGAGCTGCCGGTGGAGGAGTCGCGCGACAACGGCCGGTCATGGCAGGTGATCGCCAAGATCGAGCCGACGCCGCCAGACGAGATCGGCCAGTTCCACGAGCCGCACCTGGTGGAGACCGACGACGGCAGGCTGGTGGCGCAGTTCCGCTTCCACGCCAAGCCCGCGCCGGGTCAGAAGCGCCGCGACGAGTCCGAGTGCAAGCTGCGGCAGGCCGAGAGCAGTGACGGCGGCAAGACTTGGACGCGCATGGCGCCCACGGAGATACAGGGATATCCGCCGCATCTGCTCAAACTGCGCGACGGCAAACTGCTGACGGTTTACGGGCGCCGTCGTCCTGCCTTCGGCGAATACGCATGCCTCAGCGACGACCACGGGCGCACCTGGGATGTCGCCAACGAGATCAAACTCGCCGGTCACTTCAACGGCGATCTCGGTTATCCCGCGTCGGTGCAACTGCCCGACGGCGCGATCCTGACGGTATATTACCAGGCCGAGCAGCAGGGCGAAAAGACCTGTCTGATGGCCACCAAATGGCGCGTGAAGTAAAAGTTTGGCCGCAGAGTTCGCGTCCGCAGATGGCAGTGAAGTCGCCGTTGCGGATCGACTTGTCGAGGCGCGGGATGCGGCGCATGAGCGCGCCGATCATGAAGATGGTTAGTTCGGCCACGCTGGTCTGGATGTCGACCGGCGTGTTCACGAGCGTAAGGCCCTTGGCCGCAACGCAGGGCTTGTTGATGCCGTCCGTTCCTAGACCGAAGCGCACGATTAGCGCTCCGTTTTCTCCCGCATTATCAGCGAGGGCATCATAGAGCGCGTCGCGGTAGGGGGCGACGCCGAGCACGACAGCGCGGCAGCCGGTGTCGCGGACGAGCGCGGCGAGGGCTGCTTCATCGGCTGGGGCGGGGCGGCAGTCTAGGCCGGGTGCGGCGGCGAAGACATCGGAGGCTTTGTCGTATTCGGCTTGGGTGACGAGTATGGTGTGTGTTTGCATGGTTTGCTTGGTGGTCGTTTACACGAAAAAGTCAATGGTGTTACGGAGTTCGGAAAGGTTTGCCACAGTAAAGCCTTTCGCTAATGGCCAGCCATTCGCGACGGGCGCGGCGATAATGGTGTGCGTCGGATGGATGTCTTCGGCTGTGTCGCGAACTGCGTGTCGAGCGGTTCAAGCTTCCCGCGCAGGCCATGGGGAGACCGCGCGTGAATGTGGCGGCTCGCGATGCCTTGGAACGGGCTATGGAGGGAGCATGAGCGGGGTTATCGACACTGATTTTCTTCAGTTTGCCGACATCGAAGTCGTGAATCCTTTGGGATGAGCAAGGTGGGAG
>JAQWAM010000054.1 GCA_028707675.1 Kiritimatiellia bacterium
GTCCGGCAAGGCATCGCGGTAAAGGTCGGAAGAATCGAGCACGACTGTAGGCAGACCTGAGCGGCGCACGGCGTTAACCATGGCTGGCAGGCGCGCCAGAATGATTCCAGTGGCGCCCCATGACCGTATATCGCCGATCTGACGTTCGCCGAGCTCCTTTTCAGCCAGATGTATGCTCCACGGCGTGTGCAGGCTTATGTAATGCAGTATGCCCTGCAGCTTGTCGCGGCCGGCCTTCTCGCTGGTAGCCAAGCAAAGAAGCACTTTCGGAGTGTCATGAAAAAACTTCTTCATGGTTGTTTTCAGAATAATGCAGTAGCGGAGTGGACGCAAGGCCATTGCGTAAAACGCAGTATTTTTATTGCGCCATATGCAACACCGTGTCCTCGACTTTGTGTTATAATCAGAACATGAAAACCATGATCCCCGTGCTTAACCGTGCTGGAGGCATAGGCCGCCGCGACTTCCTGAAGACATCGTTCGGCGCGCTTGCCGGCGCTTTGGGCGAAGGTTTTCGCCGCTTGCGAGGCGGACATCACCGAATGGTACGTGGTCGAGGCCGAGGTTCGGCCAGACACGCTTGACGATGTGCGCGACTGTCTCGCGCACATGAAAAAACTGGGGAGGGCATAGCATGAACCGCCGTCGTTTTATCACAGCATCGGCGCTGGGCGCCGCAGGCTGTTTCACCGGATGCGCCACAGCCCGCGGTACGCGCGTGATCGCGCCCAACAGCAAGCTCAACCACGCCTGCATCGGCGTGGGCGGCATGGGCGGAGCGGACATCAGCAATATCAAAACCCACGCGCATACCCAGATCGTGGCGCTTTGCGATGTTGACCGCAGCCGCCTGGAGAAGGCCGCGCAACAATTCCCCGGGGCTCGCGTGTACACCGACTGGCGCGAGCTGCTGGCCAAGGAGGGCGACCGCATCGATTCGGTCAACATCGCGGTGCCGGATCACAATCATACCATTATAGCGACAAACGCAATGCGCGCGGGCAAGCACGTCTATTGCCAGAAACCCCTCTGCCACGAGATCGCGGAGTGTCGTCTGCTCAAGGATACCGCCCGGCGCCGCGGCGTAGTCACGCAGCTCGGCGTACAGTGGTCGGCGCAACCCGGCGACCGCATGGCAGTGGCGCATCACCGGGCCGGTGTGATCGGCGCGGTCGAACACATCTATCTCTTCTCAAACCGGAAAGGGGTCTCGCGCATTCGCGCCGCGCGCCCGGCGGCAGGCGAACCGGTTCCGGCATCGCTGGAATGGGATCTGTGGATCGGAACGGCGCCGTTCCGCCCCTACTCGGAAAAAATCTATCACCCGCTTATCTGGCGGATCTGGCAGGATTTCGGTTCCGGATGGATAGGCGACATCGGCTGCCACCTGCACAGCTCGGTCTGGAAGGGGCTGGGACTGACCGAGCCGCTCTCCGTGAAAGCTGAAGTCCAGACTGAGTGGAAAAACAATCCGGCCAGCTTCAAAGACATCTGGCCCCAGGGGGCGCATATAACCTGGGTCTATCCCGGCGTCAAGGCCAGCGGCGGCAAACCGCTGACCGTGGAGTGGTTCGACGGCATGACCGGCGAGGCCGCCCCGAATCTGCTGCCGCCGCCGGAGTTGCAAGAATTGGCCAGAGAGGTGGGGCTTGAGAAATTGCCTGCCGAGGGCTCGGTGACAGCCGGTTCGGAAGGATGGATGATTCTGCCGCACTCGGCGGGACCGCGCCTCGTCCTCAAAAACCGGCAGGCGGCCAAACCGCCCAAGCCGGTTCTTCCGGCCTGCCCCAACCACTATCATGAATTTCTGGACGGCTGCGTTGAGGGCCGCCGCACGAGCGCTGATTTCGGGAAGGTCGCGCCGATGGTCGAAGCCGTATTGCTGGGCAATGTCGCCGAACGCGTGCCCGACACGCTGCTGAACTGGGACGCGCGCCGCATGCGCGTGACCAATTCGGTGAAGGCAACCCGCTTTCTGTATCGCGATTACCGGCCGGGGTGGGAACTCAAAGGAATGGAGGCATACGCATGAACCGCAGATCTTTTTTAAAATGCAGCGCGTTGGGAGTTGGTGGGTCTGTCCTTGCAGCCTTGCCTGTACGCGCTGGCGGGGCCGATGGACTGCCTGAGCTAAAGGCGCCGGAGACGCCGGCCGAGCTGCACTGCGGCTGCCAGCAGATGCTGGTGCCGGGCAAAAGCTTCGCGGAACGCTATGATTTTCTCGAGGCCAACGGTTATGACCGCGTTGAGATCAACGGCGGCAACTGGGAGTGGCTGGCCAAGAATGCCGACGCGATGGCAGAGGCGATCAAAGGACGTGATCTGCGTTTCAGCGTGACCTGCATCAGCGCGCGCGGCAACGCCGGCATGGCCGACCCGGTTGAGCGCCGCGCGGTGATCGACACCACCAAGAGCATTTTAGAGAGCGCTGCACGGCTTGGCGCGCTTGGCGTCATCACCGTGCCGGCCCGCAAAAAGATCGAGTTGCCCTTCCCCGAACTTCGCGAACGATATCTCAAGGAGATTCTGCCCGAGATTCTAGCGCATGCCGAAAAGCTGGGCGTCTGTCTGATGATGGAACCGCTAAACCGCAATGAGACCATGTTTCTGCGGCTCGTTGCCGACGGCGCGGCCATCGCGCGCGACGCGGACAGCCCGGCGATCGGCGTGCTAGGGGATTTCTGGCACATGACGACCGAGGAGACCAGCGACATGGGCGCTTTCATATCGGCGGGCAAATACCTCAAGCATGTCCATATCGCCTCGCGTAAAACACGCAAGATTCCGGGTGTCGATGGCGAGGCGGACAACTATATCGACGGCTTCAAAGGCTTGAAGCTGATCGGATACCGCGGCGCGGTCAGCATCGAGGCCGGCTATCCGAAAGGCACGTCCGAAGGGCAGAAAAGAAAACTTCTGGCGCAAGCCGCCGCGCTGGCGCGCCGACAATGGGAACAAGCGTAACATCATCGTCTGACCTGTCCGACGTGTCTTACTAGTCTGACAAAACAAAAAGGGAAACACCATGCAGAACCGCAGAGACTTCATTAAAAACGCGTCAGCTTTTTCAGCCGTGATGGCAGCCGCGCCCGCGGCAGTGTCCGCGCAGGGCGCGGCGCGAACCTTCAATGTCGCAATGATCGGCTCCGGGCGCCGGGCTTCAGAGGCATTACAGAACATGACCGAAGCCGCCAAGAAAATCGGTCATGCCGTCCGGCTGGTGGCGGCGCACGACTATTATCTCGACGAGGCGAAACGCCGCTGCAAGCAGTTCGGCTGCGATGAAAAATTCGCCTTCGGCGGCGGTGACGGTTACTTCAAGATGCTTGACGTGCCGGGCATCGAGATCGTGATCCTCGGCGCTCCCCCGGCGTTCCGTCCGCGACACCTGGACGCCTGCGTCAAGGCCGGCAAGCATGTGTTCGCCGAGAAGCCGATCGCTGTCGACCCGCAGGGCATCCGCCATGTGCTGGAGAGCACGGCCGCCGCCAAGGCCAAGCAGTTGACGTTGGTGACCGGGACGCAGCGCCGTCATCAGGGCGCCTACATGAGTCAGGCGCTGGCCTTCCAAAAAGGACAGCTCGGCACGATCCGCGGCGGCAACATCTACTGGTGCCAGGCGCGCGGCAGCATCCGTCCGCGCAAGCCCGGCGCGACCAACGCCGAATACATGGCCAACAACTGGATGAACTGGGCCGAGATGTCCGGCGACCACATCTGCGAGCAGCATGTCCACAACATCGACGTGGCCAACTGGTTCATCGGGCGTTATCCGCGCACCGCGATGGGTGTGGGCGCGCGTGTGCGGCGTCCCACCGGCAACCAGTATGACTTTTTCAGCGTGGATTTCGATTACGGCGAAGGTCTGCACATCCACAGCCTGGCGCGTCAGATTCCCGGTTGCGCCGGCCGCGTGGGCGAGCTGTTCGCGACCGACCTTGCGGAGGTTTCCGGCGGCGGCAAGATCCGGCGCTATGACGGCAAGGAAGTCAAGCTGGAGGACCTCGGCAACGAGGGCAACCCGTATGTCAACGAACACTCGGCGTTGCTCGACAGCGTTATCAACGGCAAGCAACTCAACGAGGGCGAGACGATCGCCTACGCCACAGCGGCCGCCGTCATGGGACGCATCTCCGCCTACACCGGACAGGTCGTGCGCATGTCCGACATCCTGACCAACAAAGATTCGCCGTTCTACAACATGAACTTCAAGCCCGCCGCTGTGGACTTTGAAGGCGCGGCGGATGTCGAACTGCCGGAAGAGGGTGTGGCGCCGCGGGCGGGGAAAGACAAATAGAACCCTCAACGTTCAACGCTCAATGTTACCGGTAGGGATGCCTCCCCGAGGCGTCCGCGGCGGTGTGAGGTAGGGATGCCTCCCCGAGGCGTCCGCGGCGGTGTGAGGTAGGGATGCCTCCCCGAGGCGTCTGCGGCGGTTTCGGGGAAACCGCCCTACCTTTTCGACACGGCTTCAGTGTGACAAAATGGCCAAGTTACAGACAAGCCAGCCGCCCGGGGCTGCGGGCGAAAAAGAGAGGGTAACTTCGGTGTGTGAGTGTGTGGGTGTGTGAGTGTGTGAGGTAGGGACGCCTCCCCGAGGCGTCCGCGGCGGTTTCGGGGAAACCGCCCTACCTTCAGTGTGACAAAATGGCCAAGTTACCGGCAATTTATAAAAAGAGAACCCGGATGACAGATAAAAAGAAACCCTGGCTGCCCTACAAGTGGGAGCTGATCGCGCTGCTCTGGTTCGCCTTTTTCTTCAATCAGGCGGACCGGCAATCCTACAATGTGGTGCTGCCGCTGCTGACCAAGGATCTTGGGCTCTCTTCCGTGCAGACCGGCCTGATCGGTTCGATCTTCCTCTGGTGCTACGCGCTGCTGGTGCCGTTGGGCGGTTATCTGGGCGATATCGCGCGGCGCAAGTGGGTGCTCTTCTTCAGTCTGCTGCTGGCGAGCGGATGTACCTTCCTGTCGGGCATCGCCGGCGGCATGATGAGCCTGATCCTGATCCGCGGTTTCGGCAACGGCGGCGGAGAGGCGTGTTACTTTCCGTCCGCCAACTCGCTGATCGGCCAGTATCACCACAAGACCCGCGCGCTGGCCATGGGCATCCACCAGACCGCGCTCTATTGCGGACTGATCCTCAGCGGTCTGATGGCCGGATGGCTGGGCGAACGCTACGGCTGGCGCACGCCCTTTTTCTTCTTCGGCAGTATGGCGCTGATCCTCTGTTTCATGATTCTCTGGCGGGTCAAGGATGTGGGACAGCAGTCACAGACTGACGATTCGAAGAAAGTCAGGCGGATCCCTCTCAAGGAGTTGTTTCACGGAGTGCTGTGCAAGCCGACGTTTTGGGCGCTCTGCCTCTCGTTCAGCGCGTTCTTTTTTGTGATCTGCGGTTTCAACACCTGGATATCCACCTTCTTGTACGAGAAGTACGATCTGAAACTGGCCAAGGTGGGCTTTTCATCCATGTTTTACCATCAGGTGGCGGCCGCCGCCGGAGTCCTGCTGGGCGGACGCGTCTCGGACCTGCTGGCGGTGCGTTTTCCCCGCGTTCGCATCAAGGTGCTGATCTTCGGCCTTTTCATGGCGGCGCCCTTTGTCTATCTGATGGGCGCGACCGGCAAGCTGTGGGTCTGTTATGCCGCGCTGGCCGGGTTCGGCGTTTTCCGCGGTATGTTCGACTCGAACATCTACGCCACGCTCTTTGACGTTATAGACCCTAAATACCGCGGCTCGGCCACCGGCCTAATGCTGACAAGCATCTTTTTCGTCGGCGCTTTCGCTCCGGTGATTCTTGGCTGGGCCAAAGACTCGATCGGACTGACGCAAGCCATGTCCTGGCTTTCACTCGGTTTCGTGATCGGCGGCTTGATTCTGCTGGCTGCCGCGATGTTCTCTTATAGAAAAGACTTTTTCGAGGAGAGCCTGAACGCATAAAAAAGGGCAGGAGCCGCGTCCGCATGCATGAATGAGCCGACGCGCGAACCTCCCTGCGGAAGAAAATTCAGACATGAGCTTCGCACCCAAAATCACCGGCGTCGGCTACTGCGGCATGGATTACCTATGCATTGTGCCGAGCGTGCCGCATGACGACAAGGTCGAGATCGTCGACAGCCTCATCCAAGGCGGCGGTCCGGCGGTAACCGCTGTTGTCGCCGCCGCCCGGCTGGGCGCCGGTGCCGCGTTCTGCGGGGTGGTCGGCGATGACGAGCGCGGGCGGCAGATCCTGCGCGGACTCAAAGACGAAGGAGTCCGGACAAACGGGGTCAAGGTCCGCAAAAAAGCTGAATCGCCGGCCGGGTTCTGCTGGATCGATCGGCAGAGCGGCAAGCGCAGCATCGCCTGGACAAAAGGCAGCGCCAGACCGCTTGCGCCGCGTGAAATTGACCGCGCTGTGATTTGTGCCAGCGATCTGCTGCATCTCGACGGCCATCATGCCCGGGCCGCGCTGGCCGCGGCCAAAATAGCCCGCGGAAACGGAGTCACGGTATCGGTCGACGCGGGCACGCTGATGCCCGGCATTGAAGATGTTCTGGCGCTGGGCGAGATCATCATCGCCTCCGCGCGCTTCGCCGCCCTTTTTTCGGGATTGCGCTCGCCGGCCGCGGCGGTGCGCAAGCTGTTCTTGCCCGGTTGCCGATTCGCGGGCATAACCCTTGGCAAACGCGGCTCGGTCGGGTTTGACGGGAAACGGATATTCCGTTGTCCGCCGTATGAAGTGCCGGCCGTGGTCGACACCACCGGCGCTGGCGACACCTATCACGGGGCGTTCGCGTTCGCGGCCGCGCAGGGACGGCCTTGGGAAGACTGCATGCGGTTTGCGACCGTGGTCGCCGCGCTGAAATGCACACGGCTAGGCGGCAGGACCGGCATCCCGAATCTCCGGACGGCAGAAAGGCATTTGAAGAAATTTGAAACCGCAATTTGCGGCGCGTGAAGCGCGCGCGGCGTGCCGGGTTGCCGGCGCAAAGAAAGGGCCATTATGCAAGAGCATCTGAAACATTACGAGAATCAGGGCAAATTCACCAAGATCGCCTCGATCGGAGACGGCGGTTTGAAACTGACAGAGTTCGGGATCATCACGCTGAAGGCGGGTGAGTCGTACGCTTCGGCTTCAGGCGCGTTCGAAGTTGCGCTGATCGTGCTGGGCGGAACCTGTGAAGTGCGCGGTGAAGGGTTCGCGTTCACGAATGTCGGATCGCGCAAGGATGTTTTTTCCGGCAAGCCCCATACCGTCTATATCCCTTGCGGCACGGAGTACACCGTGATTGGCACGACCGATGTGGAGGTCGCCTGGGCCGCATCCCCTTCGGATCTCAAGACCGCCGCCTATGAGATCACGCCCGCACAGGTCAAGGAAGCCCACATCGGCAAAGAGAACTACCAGCGCGACGCGCTGCTAATGCTGACGGACGCCTTTCCCTCCAGCCATT
>JAQWAM010000055.1 GCA_028707675.1 Kiritimatiellia bacterium
AAACGCGGATGGACAATCTGGTGTACCGGCTGGGGTTCGCCTCTTCGCGGCGCGCCGCGCGCCAATTCGTGCTGCACGGCCACATGGCCGTGAACGGGAAGAAAGTTTCCGTCCCGTCCATGATCCTGAAGGTGGGCGATGTGATAGAGGTGCGGGATCGCCCGCGCAGCAGGGATCTCGCCACCCGCAGCCTCGAGGCGGCCACCACCCAGCAGACACCCACGTGGCTTTCTTTGGACCGGAAGGCGTTCCGGGCGGAATTGCTCAGCCTGCCGACACGCGAGCAGATCGCTCCTGTCGTTGATGAGCAGGCCATTGTTGAATTGTATTCGCGTTAAGCAATATAGCGTTGATGGCCGCCGGCGCTCAGTCTGGCGCGGCCTGAAAGGACGGAACTATGCCGATTCGTTTGAGCCGTTTTGAAATGCCGCGGCGTGTTCAGAAGGAAGAAAACACCGCCACCGCCACCTACACGCGTTTTACCGCGGAACCTTTTGAGGTGGGGTATGCCCGTACCGTAGGCAACTCGCTTAGACGCGTGTTGCTATCGTCGATCGAGGGGGTTGCGATAACCTCCGTGCGGATCGCCGATGCCAGCCATGAGTTCGCGTCCCTCAAGGGCGTCAGCGAGGATGTCACGGACATCATCCTGAACCTTAAAGGCGTTCTGCTCAAAAGCTACAGCCGTAATCCGGTGTGGTTGAAGCTTAACAAGAAAGGCCCCTGTGTGGTCACGGCCGCCGATTTCGCTGCTGAAAACGCGATCGAGGTCCTGAACCCCAGCCATCCGATCGCGACATTGGATGCCGACGGGAAGCTTGAGCTTGAAGCGGAGATACGTACCGGCCGCGGCTTCTGTCCGGCTGACGGCAACAAATTGGACGAGCAGGAGATCGGCAGAATCCCAATCGACAGCATTTTTTCGCCTGTTTCGCGCGTTAACTTTCTGGTAGAGAACACGCGCGTCGGACAACGCACGGATTATGAGAAACTGGTGATGGATGTCTGGACGGACGGACGCATCTCGCCGGATGACGCGCTTAAGACGGCGGCGGCAGTGTTGCGCCACCATCTGGACGTGTTTGTCGATTACAGCGAAGAGGTTCTGGAGTTTGAGGAATCGGAGAAGAAGGTTGACGAAGAGCGCGACCGCCTGCACCGCATACTGAACATGAGCGTCAACGAGATCGAGCTGAGCGTACGCGCGGCCAACTGCCTGAACAACGCAAACATCACGACAGTCGGCGAATTGGCCATGAAGACAGAGGCCGACATGCTGAAGTACCGCAATTTTGGCAAAAAATCGCTCAACGAGATCAAGGACAAGCTGTCCGAGGTGGGACTCTGTCTCGGATACAAGTTCGATCCCGCCTTGATCGATGACAACAAGGAACAAAGCTGAGGGTTTTATAAGATGCGCCATAATAGAGTCGCAAAGAAATTCGGACGGTCGATGTCGCACCGCAAAGCGCTGATGAGCAGTCTGGTGACTAACCTGATTTTGCAAAGCAGCATCAAGACCACCTTGCCGAAAGCCAAGCAGGCGCGTCGTGACGCTGAAAAAATGGTCACGATGGCCCGTAAAGGCACATTGGCTGCCCGACGCATATGTTCAGCGCGTCTTCAGAGCCCGCAGGCTGTGCAGAGGCTGTTTGACTGCGTCGTGCCTGCCATGGACGGCCGCAACGGCGGGTACACCCGCATCTTGAAGCTGGGCCAGCGCCGCAGCGACGGATCCGAGATGTGCCTGCTGCAATGGGTGGCTATGCCTACAGCGCCCGCCGCCGCTAACGACGACGCGGCCAAGGCCGAGCCTGGCGAAAAGAAAGCGTGAATGCCGTGTGACGGCAGCGGCTTGACAACGCTCACGCGAAGACACCAAGGCCGCAAAGGGTCTGTTTATGGGCAAGCCCGCCGCGTTATTACAACGAATAGGACCGCATCATGTTCTTGGGGCGGTGCTGTCGTTGGCAAGCGTGGTTGCCGTTTTTTTCCCTGTGCTCGCGAAATACGCCGGACTGATCGCGCCCGACTCCATGCCTTTCTTCGCGTGGCCGTGGCGGACCAACCATTTTGCTTCGATGCTGGCGAGCGGCTCTTTCACGCCGCATAACCTGTACTGGCTGATCCCGCACCCCTTGTACGCGCATGAGCTGACCTATATGGTCGACTCGCTGGTTTTGACTTTCGGCGCGGTCTATTATCTGCGCACACAGCGTATGCATCCCGCGGCGGCATGGTTCGGCGGCATGGCGCTGGGGCTCTGCGGCTACACCTTCACGCTCTTCAGCGCCGGGCACCGCGGCTATTTCCACATGTTCTCTTGCGCGGTGTGGGCGTTCGGCCTGATCGCCCGCGGGTTCGAGACCCGGCGTCTTGTCTATTTCGCCTTAATCGGTCTGGTGTTCGCCTGGGGTGTGCCTTACCAGCCCGACGTGCTGCTGCTGGTCGGCGCATTGGCCGCCGCCTACGTGCTCTGGCTCACGTTCTCACGCGGAGACGCGGAGACGCGGGGAGATGTCCAATCGGCAATCGGCACTCCAAAATCTAAAATCCAAAATATAAAATCTAAAATCCTCACGGTCTGGCCGCGTTTCGGCGTTTCGGTGCTGGTGCTGGCCCTGGCCGGATTTAACGGCATCCGTTCTGCGGTGACCACGCAGATCGCGGGGCGCGACGCGCAGATCGCGGGCGCGAGCGGTCGGCCGACGGCCGCGGAGAGTGCGGCGGACACGCCCGAGAAAAGTGCCGCCGAGCGGCGCGATCGCTGGCTGTTCGCGACGAACTGGAGCCTGCCGCCAGAAGACATGTTGGAGTTTCTTGTGCCCGGCGTCTTCGGCAACGACTCCGGCCAGCCGCCCTATCCCTATTGGGGACGTCTCGGCCGCCCCGACGACAGCCTGTTCCAGAGGGGCCGCATGATGCCCAACTACAGGCAGCACACCGTCTATCTCGGCCTCATCCCGCTGCTCCTCGCCGTCTTCGCGGTGTCCGCCTGGTTTTATGTTCGTGGCCAATTAAAATCACTGCCGACCCACGACCCACGACGCACGACGCACTATTTTTCCGATGTCCCGTTTTGGGGTGCCGTTTGGTGTGTTTGCCTGATTCTCGCGCTGGGGCGCTACACGCCGGTGTACCGCTTGTTTTACGCGATCCCGTACATGGATTACATCCGCGCGCCTGTGAAGTTTTTGCACCTGACAGAGATCGCCACCGCGTTTCTGGCGGGGTTCGGCATGGATCTGTTTCTGCGCGGCGAACATGAGGCCTTGCGGCGCAGGCTGGTCTGGTTGGCGGTCGGCCTGGGCGTTCTGCTGCTGGCGGGGTCGCTGGCAATCCTGACGGCCAAGCCCGCGATTATCAGGCATATTACAGAACTGGGCATGGCGGAGTTTGCCGAAAAGCTCGCGGGATATGCTGTCCTCAACTTCGCGCGATCGACCGTGCAGGCCGTGCTGGCTGCTGGCGCGGTATTGATTGTTGCAATCCGTTTTACCGGCTCCCGTGCGCGGCTGGCGCTGGGCTGGTGTTTCATGGCGCTGCTCTGTCTTGATCAGGCGACCGTTGCCCGCCGTTATGTGCGAGCAATGGATTTGGAGCCGCTCTACCGAGAGAACGCGGTGGTGAAAGCGCTCAAGGCGCATGCCGGGGATCGAGTTCCGAACGTCGTCAACTACGCGACTCAAAACGCTTATGGGCGCGAGTGGTTCAGCTCCGCTCTGGCGCTTAACGGCATCCGCAATCTGGCGCCGTCCGCACAAGATATGGATGGGGCTTACGGCAGGCTTTTCCGCGATCTGCAAAAGGAGCCGGCGCGGCTGTGGCGGATATTGGGGGCGCAGGCGGTGATCGTGCCGATCAAAGGCAATCAGGGATTATTCGGGGCGGGCGTTTTGCAGCCGCTCCTGATTTTCGAGTTGGGCAACGGCGTGGTCAGGCAAGTTCAGCGGACGGGAGACAAGACCTTAGTCTTAGCCGCTTTGACGAAAGCCGAAACGGGCCCGCGTTTCATAACGGATTGGCAGGGCGACGTGCCTGCGGGAAAACAGGCGGAGGTTTTGGTTAATGGACGGCGGAGCGTCTCCGACGCGCCTATGATCGCCGGAGGCATAGCGGCAGGCGGAGCGCGGGTAGATGTGCTGGCCGAGCGGGGGGCGCCCGGCGCGGTCGAGACGCGTGTGAGGGTGCAGTCCCAAGGCGCGGGTCTGCTGGTCTTTAATCAACGCTTGGGCGAGAGTCAGGAGATTCTGATAGACGGCAAGCCGGTGTACAGGTACGTGGCGGACGCGGTCTGGCCCGCGGCTCTGGTGCCGGCGGGCGAGCACGAGGCGGTCCTGCGGCGAAAACGTTCTTTGCCCGCTTGCGTCTTGAGCGCGTTCGTGTTTCTGGCCGTGACGCTCTGGGTGTTGATCGGCATAGCGGCGCGTGCGCGCGGTTCCGTTACAGGAGCCGCGGCATGATTCTGCGCCTTAAGGAAAAGGTCAAAGCCAGGCTGGGGGAGCTGTGGTGGTACACGGCCCTTCTGTTTTGCGTACAACGCCTCGGCGATGTGGTCAATGCCTTTATAGGACTCTGCCTGGTGCCCAAGTACGTGAATCAAGAAGAATTGGGAGCTGTCCTGCCTTTAGGACAGGTGGGCGGAATATTAGCGCTGCCATTGGCGATTCTTGCCGTGACTTTCTCAAAGTATGTGAATGCCTTTACGATACGCGGCGAGTATGGAAAGGTAAAGAGTCTTATTCGGGATGTCTTCATCTTGGTGGTTATTCTATTTGCGGGCATTGTACTCTACGCGCGATTTTTATTGCCGTTGGTTTTTGAGCGGATGCGTGTGGAGGATGGTAGGCTCGGGATGTTGGTTGTGGTGTCAGGAGTTCTCGGGTCTCTGGCTGTCTTTTTCACGAACGCTTTACAGGCGCTCAAGAAGTTCAAAACGATCTCATTAATAAATCTTATATCGGCGCCGATCCGTCTCGTTACCCTACTGGTTTGCCTTCCGATTCGCGCTTTGTCAGGTTATTTCGTCGGGCAGATCGTGCCTTTGTTATACGGTATCGGAGCCGCGCTTTTCGGTTTGAAAGGCATTGTGTTTAATAAAGCGCTGAAGGCGGTTCCATATTTGGGGCAGGATGGCCGCGGCATGATTAATTTTTCTGCTCAAGTTGCACTTGGCAGTTTGTTTGGTAAGATCCAACCTCTGGTAGAAACTTTTGTCATTCGGCATCGGCTTCCCGATATTGATTCTGCGGGATACTATATGATCTCTAGGTTTGCAGAAATCGGCTCGTATGTGGGTATGACAATGATGTTTGTCTTGGTTCCTTTAGGGTCTGAACAGCACGAGCGCGGCGATAAGTCACAAAAGCTGGTTTTGCATGCGATGGGGGGCGCGTTAGCCTCCGGGTTCCTGTTGGCGCTGCTGTTCCGGGTTATAGGTCAACAGTTGTTTAACCTGATCCCTATGTGGCGCGTCTATACAGGGTTTGTGCCTCATTTGGCACTCTTGACGATGATCCTCACTATACGTGCTGCGGCATTATGCTTTATGTCTCATGAGATCATGTGTTACAGGTTTGGGTTTTACTGGTACACGTCCATAATTGCAATATGCGAAACCCTGTTCCTTTATTGCATAACGGGATTTTCCTTCTTTGAGCCGTGGGCGCCGGCTTCATGGATGGAATGGGCGGCAGGTCTCAATGCGGGAAGGATCGGGTTTGTCCTGCGAGTCATGCTGTGGTCTTCGCTGCTGTCCCTGTTCGCCATGTGCGTTCAACTTGGGTTGCAGCGGTATGCGCGATCGAGAAAAAATTAATCATGCTAACTAAGGGGGCATTAAAATGACTGATGCTTATGGTGGCAGTTGGACAACCCTAGACTTCGTAACCCGGCACCAGATCGCCGGCATCCAGCCCGGGACGGTGGTTGATTTTGGCGCCGGGGCGGGGAAGAACGGAAAGCTTGTCAGAGAGGTTTTGGGCAGTGCCTGTCAACTTGTTGCCGTTGAAGGGTATGCCCGGACAGTTGAAAAGTTGAAAAAAGACGGCGTCTATGACCAGGTGTGCGGCATGTTGATCAAGGATTGGTTGCATTCTGACGCGCAACATCATGATCTGGCGATTTTTGGCGATGTGCTGGAACATCTTCCGCGGCGGGAAATATTCAAGACCGTCAGGAGAGCCTTGCAAGTATTTGGAGACATCATCATCGTTGTCCCTCTGTACGATGTCTGTCAGGGAGCGGCTTACGGGAATGCGCTGGAGATCCATCGGGCGTATATTGACGAGCAGTATTTTGACCGGTTTAATCCGGTCGAGAAGCATATAATCAAAGATAAAGTACATGTCATGATGAATGTAAGGCTGAACAGCATACAGTCATTGGCGACTTCTGGCTTGAAAATTAACCGGCATCAAATGTTCCGATATGCTATGAGGGTACTCGATCGCATTGGGCTATCCAAAAGTTTCTATGAAGCGTTGAAGCGTCTGCGTCTTTTGAGGTGATAACGGAAGCGCGTCATAAAATGAGCCAACCGGTCTTTAACACCGTTGTGGGTCGGGGTGTAGCGGGATCCGCCCATTTTCAGCCATTCGGAATAGTTTTTTTGCCATTGTTCATTTTTGATGCCGTTCCAAAACTTTAAATTCCCGTAAGCGTGCAGAATTTTCGCTTGCGCGTGTTTCGAACGATCATCCGGATGCGGGATATAAACAGCGGGATCAAGGGAATCAACAACAAGCTGAAATCGCTGAATCATAAAATCAAAAACAGCCTGTTCGGGCATATATAAGAAAGAGGCATATTTTTTTAGAGTCGAGTAGCAAAAAGAATACATTTTCATGTAGTCATTTAAATGATCTTGGAAGACAAAGGTTGCAGCGCAGAACCCTTGTGCTTGAAGGTCATAATCTTCGATCGAAAGGTTTCGGTATGGCTCTAGCAGTTGGCTAGCCACTTTGTAGCTTCCGGGGTAGGGGATCATCCGAATGCCGGAATCGCAAGGAGCCATGAGTTCTGAAATGTCTTTTGTAATGACAATATCGTAATCCGTAAAGAGAACCGTTGCGTAATCCTGTAGAAGTCGCAGGCATTCAAATTTCGCGCACACCATTTTTGTGAAATAGTTAAAAAACCCCTGATTAAATACCGGTAAGTCCGTAAAGGGGAAGGCATAGTCAATAAACCTCGTCGTCCAAAGCGAAGCGATGATTTGCTTATCCTTATCGAGCATTTTGCCGTCATGGATAATTACGATTTCGTCGGCTATCCCGGGGCTCACTCTTTTCAGATCCATGATAACGCTGGCCATGGCAAAAGCGAAATTGGATGTGCCGCAAAACACTACTGCGCGTTTCTTTCTCATTTGCAAGAAGCTCCTTTCTGCTGATCCCGTTGCGGCAGGATGTTTCTTCGTCGCATCTCGC
>JAQWAM010000056.1 GCA_028707675.1 Kiritimatiellia bacterium
GACTGCTGCCGGGCCTGGGTGCTGCGCGCGCTCAAGGCGGAGGGTGTGACGCTCTCGTTCATCAATTCGGGGAGCGGCAATACGGTGCCGGAATCTGCGAAAGGGCTTGCGGACTGGAAACGCTTCGTGAACGATCCGGCGGTCGTCATGGCCGACATCCCGGCGGAACTCCGCATCGCTATTGCGCCCGCTCCGCAGGAGATGCGGATGAAGTCCGGCTGGTACGTGACGAGACGGACCGAAGCCTTAAAGGCCGTCGGCAGTTGGTCGGCGGACGCGGCACTGCCGAAGGGGGGCTACGCGATTTCGGTGAATCAGGAAGGCATCACCGTCCGGTTTGCCGACGAAGACGGACGCTGCTGGGCGAAACAGACGTTGCGACAGTTGGCGAAGAAGACGACGGACGGCCTGCGGTTCCCGTGCGTGCGGATCCGCGACTGGCCGCGCACCGGCACCCTGAACGTCAATTGTGCGCCGCTGAAAGTTGATCGGCTGACGCCGGAGACACGAGCCGTCTTTGAGAACCTGAAGACGTTGCCGAACAGCGGACGTCTCCTGTACTCCTGGACTTTCCCCTGGGATTGGCATCAGAACGAGCGGGACTGTCCTCTTGAGGCGGCCAACGGAGACCTGCAACAGGCCGGACAGGTCGAGCAGGCCGTGGGATTGAGCCCTCTCCTCTATTTCGAGGACTTCTACAAGGTGGTGGGTACTTATCGCGGCGAGGAGTTCTACAAACGTCACCGCAAGCTCCTGTCGGAGGCGATCCGGCAGGCCTATCGCCAGTGGCATTCGATACCGGTGATGGGCTGGCATCCGGAGAATCCGTACGTGCCTTCGAACATGTGCCGGCGTGTACACGGCGACTCGTCCTTCTACGCCTGGCGCTACAAGTCGCCCGGCTATCCGCAGGAGCACCGCTATGTTTTCAAGGAGATACTGGAAGGGACGGGCGGCGTGTGCGGACTCGGACGGGACACGCGTGCGCGCGCGTTGGACGCGGAGGTGAAGCCGTATGCGAATCCGCGGGCCTGGTTCCTCGCCCGGATACAGGAGATGGCGGACTTCCTGAAGACGCTCGTCGACGACAACGGACGGCCCATTCCGGTCATCGTTCGGCTCTTTCACGAATGCGAGGACGACTGGGCCTGGTGGCAGGACGGCAGCGTGGCGCGGGAGGACTACGTGAAACTCTTCCGCCTGACCGTGACGGCGCTTCGTCGGCTGACCGGCGGCGGACGTAACCTGCTCTTCCTCTATTCGCCGGACAAGAACTGGCAGACGTTGGGCGATACAAAATCGAAAGACGATTTCATGTACCGCTATCCGGGCGATGATGTCGTCGATATCATCGGCTACGACGACTACTCGATCGGCGAAGGCGGTCCGGAGTGGGATGAGAAATACGGAGAAAGGGGACCGCTTGTCCGTTCTGAACAGTTTTTCGAGACTGTCCGCAAGATGCGGCTCGTGACCGAGGAGGCCGCGAAGCGCGGCAAAGCCTGCGGCCTGGTGGAGACAGGTGTCCGGAATAAGGCGGATGATGCCTGCGAGCGCTGGATTCTAAAGACCATCACGGCGCCCGGCGTCGGTTTCGCCTTCGTGAACTTCTGGTGCTATTCGACCATCCCGTCGCGTCCGGCCGCCGTCGAGGACTGGAAACGCTTCGTGCATTGTCCGGAGCTGCTGACCGTGCGGGACGGTCTTGACCTGACGAAATGGGACGGCCGACACGTGCCGCGCAAGCGATGGCATAAGGATACGCGTTTCACGCTGGCCGTGCGGGCAGATCTCCGTGGCGTGAAGCCGAAGTATTGGGATCTCCGGAAGCTGATGGACATCATGGCCGCGACGGGCTTCAAGCGGCTCGAACTCACGCTCGATGCGGCGGACGTTTTCAAAGAGGAGATGATGAAGGATCTGGCGAAGAACTGTACACACTACCGCAAGATGGGTCTTGGCGTCTTGCCCGATCCCTACGGGCTCACGACGCCCGCCCCCGCCGCGACGGCGGTACGGTACGTTGACTACTCCGGGGAAACGGACGGTCTGGCGGATAGGTTGCGGGACGAGTTGTTGCGTGTATCGGAGGAACATAACGGCTTCAGAGCCGACTTGGAGGGAATCAAAAAATGAAGGTAAAAGCACTGTTTTTGGCACTTCTACCGTTGGCCGCGGTGGCGGCGGAGATCGATCCGCTGACGACGCGCTGGACGTTCGGGGCGCACGAGCCCTACACGATGTACCGGCGGATGGGCAAGAAGTCCACCGGCGGCATCGAGGGTTCTTCTCTGTGGCTGAAGGATTGGCTCGGCTGGTGGGACGAGAAGGCGCCGGAGACAATGCGGGAACTGGGCCTCAACGGGCTCCACTCGCGCTTTTACAAGGGCATGGGCTGGGAGGAGGAGAAGAAGGACTTCCCGAACGTGCAGAAGTTCGTGCGCAACTGCCATGCGAACGGCGTGACGGCGCTGGCGTACGTTCAGTTTTCCACCCTTTATTTCGAGCCGATGCGACTTGAGATCCCGAATCTCGACGAGTGGGCTCAGGTTGACGAACACGGCGAAAAGCGT
Organism: Kiritimatiellia bacterium; assembly: GCA_028707675.1. Taxonomy (GTDB): domain Bacteria; phylum Verrucomicrobiota; class Kiritimatiellia; order RFP12; family UBA1067; genus JAQVQN01. The sequence continues at coordinate 2,574 of JAQWAM010000056.1, forward strand.
CTGTGGAACAATTATTATTTCCGCTGGGTGCCGTGCGTGACGAGCGAGGACTGGCAGTCCTACATGGAGCGTATCCTGACAATCGCCCTGACCGAGGGCGGCTTTGACGGCGTCATGTTCGACAATGTCTTCGTTCCGGCCTGCTACTGTGCGCGCTGCGAACGGAAGTTCGCCGAACATCTCGCGTCGCTGCCTGATCCGGAGGTGCGCTTCGGTTTCTCGTCCGTCCGCGGGTTCTGCCAGCCGCGCCCGACCAAACGCACTGATGCAAAGGATCCCGTCTACCAAGAGTGGCTGCGCTGGCGGGTCGAAACCTTGAATGCGGTGATGGCGCGGTTCCGACGGAAGATCAAGGGCGTGAAGCCGGATGCTATCGTCTCGGCAAACGCGCAGCCGTTCCGGTCGTCGGCAAATGCGACGAAGTTTTCGCTCGAGATGATCTCCTTCGGTGCAAACCTGGATCTGTTCATGATGCAGAGCGACAGCTTCCCGGCCTATGAACGGCCTTCGGGCATCGTCGTCAACCGTGTGCGCGATCTGAAGATCGCCGCAGAACTCGGCAAGCCGATTGTCGCCCTTTGCGATGCGAATGCGGGACAGCACGACATCGATGAAAGCCAGTACATGCGCCCGCTTGTTGAGGATTTGATCTGGAAGGGTATACCGACTGATCGTACTGTGATGAGTCCGACACGAGTGCCGGGCTTCATTGACCACAAGCGACTGGAGATGCGCAAGCTACAATTGGCCGAGCTGAACGCGCTGACGGATAAGTACCGCGCAGAACTGGTGGCGCCCTCCTATCGTCCGGTCCGTATTCTCTATCCGGCCACGGCGCTCATGTTCTCGAAGGCGGCGCACGGCGGTATCACCGCTACGGAGGAGATTCTCCTGCGCAACCATGTGCCCTTCGGCTACCTCTTTGCGACAGGTGCCGAGTCGCCGGTCATCCCCGACGATTGCGAGGTGCTGATCGTCGCCAACCAAGAATGGCTTTCGGATGCGCAGGTCGCAGCGATCGCCTCCTATGCGAAGGGGAGAGGACACATCGTCGTGACGGGTGAGTCAGGACTATGGGATGAACATGGTGCGCAGCGCTTCGAGAATCCGCTACGTGTAGCTCTTGCTGGCCTCGACACCGTCGTCTGGCGTGATCGTCCGGACACGGTCGGCGGTGGCCTTGGCTGGCGCTATCGTGTGGAGCCGCCGAAGGATGGCGGACGAGCCCTGATGGCGCAGCTCGAGAAGACGGGCTGGCGTCCGAAGATCCGGGTCGAAAGCGTGCCGCCCTATGTCTTCACGGAGTTCAAGCGGATGCCGCGCGGCTATGCGGTCCTCTTCATGAACTACAATCCGACTGAACGGGTTCGCGGCGCGAAGGTCGTCACACCGGAGAAAATGGTTGACGTTCCTGATTTTGGCCTCTATCATTTTGTCAGGGAATTATGAAGTGACAAAGACGTTCCAGCCGCCTGTTTGGGGTATGGTTGCACCGCGCGGCTTCTGCGGTCAAGGACGCCTTCGCGTCGGACCGTCTGCGGTGGCAGATCTGGACGTTAAGGTACGAATGAGTGGAAAGAGGGAGAAATATATGGAAGTAAAGAAAGAACGGTTGATGTCCCTGGATGCGTTGCGTGGTGCGGACATGTTGTTCATTATGGGGTTCTCCGGCGTGATCTTCTCGCTCTGCGCTTGGTTGGGGATGAAAGACTGCTGGCTGGCGACGCAAATGACGCACGTCGATTGGCATGGCTTTCGTCACCATGACACGATCTTTCCGCTGTTCCTGTTCCTCGCCGGCGTTTCGTGGCCATTCTCGTATGCGGGACAAATCGCAAGGGGGCGGTCGACGGCGGCGGTGCTCCGCAAGATCGGCTTGCGGGCTCTGACGCTGATCTTTTTCGGCGTCGCTACCTCAGAGCAGTTCTGGCGGTTTAATTTCGCCTCAGTCCGTTATGATACGGTGCTGGCGCACATCGGCGTCTGCTGGGCCGCCGCGGCACTTCTGTACGTGTTCGTGAAAAGCTGGAAGGTGCGGCTTGCGATCGCCGCCGCCCTGTTGGTCGGTCATTGGGCGTTGCTCTTCTTCATTCCGGCGCCGGATGCCGCAGCGGTTCTGTCGTCGGCGGATCCCGCCGTCGCGAAAGTAGTCGCGAAGTATGCGTCGGACGGTACCGGCAATTTCTCGCCTGTCGGTTGCCTGGCCTGCTGGATCGACCGCAGCTTCGGAATCGGACGGATCAACGAGGTCATCTTCAATGCTGACGGTCTGCTGGCCAAGATAACAGGTGCCGCCCTGGCGATTCTGGGCACGCTGGCGGGAGAGGTTCTCCGCGACCGCAATAGCACCGGTAACCGTAAGACCTGCATCCTGCTCGGCGCCGGAGCGCTCGCGCTCGTACTTGCCATCGCGTGGCGTCCGTGGTGTCCTGTCAACAAGAAGATCTGGACGGCGACTTTCGCCCTTGCTTCGGCTGCGTATTCGTTTTTCAACCTCGCGGCCTTCTACTGGATCGTGGACGTGAGGGGGTGGCGGCACTGGACGTTTTTCTTCAGCGTGATCGGAATGAACTCAATAACGATTTACATGCTGATGCGCATCGTCGGATTCAACCGGATTTCTCGGCTGTTCTTCAGTGGCGTTGCCGGCTGGGGGAATCCGGACTGGAATGCGGCTGTGATACTGCTGGGCGAGGTCGTAGTCGAATGGCTGGTGCTCTGGTTCCTCTATCGTAAGAAGGCATTCCTGAAGGTCTAGGACGGAAAAAAGGTGCAACGAACATGAACCGACACATTGGATTGGCCGCCTTGATGGCGGGGGGACTGGTTGCGGCTGCGGCCGCCGTGGAGTTAAATCCGCTCGACATGTGGTGGACGTTCGGGGCGCACGAGCCCTACACGATGTACCGGCGCATGGGCGTGAGGTCCACCGGCGGCATCCACGGAAACTGTTATTGGCTGCCCGAGTGGTTCAAGTGGTGGGACTCGGAGGAGTGCCCGAAGCTGATGGAGGAACTGGGCCTCAACTGGCTTTTGTGCCGCTTCTACAAGGGCATGGGCTGGGAGGAGGAGAAGAAGGACTTCCCGAACGTGAAGCGCTTCGTGGAGAACTGCCACAAGCACGGGGTGAAGGCCGTCGCCTACGTGCAGTTCTCGACCATCTACCCCGAGACGATGAAGCGCGAGATCCCCGACCTCGAGAAGTGGGCCGCGCGACGCTGCGATGGTCAGATCTACTACTATTCCAGATATTTCCGCTGGGAGCCCTGTTTCAACGAACCCGCCTTCGCGGAGTATCTCAAGAAGGTGATCCGCATCGCGCTTGCCGAGGGCGGTTTCGACGGCATCTTCTTCGACAACGCCTACATGAAGCCGTGCTTCTGCGGCCGCTGCCAGAAACTGTTCCACGAACACCTTATGGAGATCGCAAACTCGGCAGACCGCTTTGGCTTCGATTCGTTAGAACAGTTCGGGATGCCGGAATACGCGCCGCTGCCATGGAACGAAGTGCGCGAGCCACTCTTGCAGGAGTTCAACGTGTGGCGCACGAAGCGCATGACGGCGCTCTTCAAGAGCTTCTACGACTACGCCCATTCTGTGAAGCGCGACTGCGTCGTCGCCGCGAACATCTGCCCCTACCGCGCGCCCAACACCGCAGGAAACAAGTCCGTGGACATGACCGAGTTCCCGAAGTGCTTCGACCTCGTGATGGGGCAGGCCGACATGTGCCCGCACCTCGAAGGCGACGTGATCGTCACCCGCGTGCGCGATCTGAAATACGCGCGGGAGTTCCCGGCCACTTACTTCGCCTCGTGTGACGGCGCCGCCGGCGACAGCGAGAACGAGATCGAAGAGACGTATCTGCTGCCGATGGTCGAGGACGTCGTCTTCGGCGGGGTGCCGGCCGACCGTACGATCATGGCCCCCTATGCCGATCCGGACGGGGGGTTCGTAAACCGGCGGCGTCTCGCGCGGCGCCGGCCCCAGCTTGCCGCGTTCCAGAAATTCGTGAAGACGAATCGCGCACTGTTCGCCGCCAAGGACTGGATGCCCGTGCGTCTGCTCGTGTCGGGGCCGGCGATGCTCCATTCACAGCTTTCGCACGAGTCGCTTCTGGCCGCCGAGGACGCGGCGCTGAGAGGGCATGTGCCGTTCGGCTATTCGATCTCCACCGGGGCGAATCCGCTGCCGCACGCGGAGGACGCCGCGGTGATCGTCGTGGCGAATCAGACATGCCTCTCGGACGCGCAGATCGCTGCGCTCGTCGCCTATGCGAAGAGGGGTGGCCGCCTCTTCTGCACCGGCGAGTCGGGGCGTTACGACGAGTGGAACCGCCAGCGCCACGTGAACCCGCTCAAGGCCGCGGTTGCCAAGCTCCCGAATGCCGCATGGCGGGACGAGGCCGATTCCGCCAAGATGAAATATCTGACACACATCAAGTATGCGATACACCGCCCCGAGAAGGGATCCGAGCCGCTTCTCAACGGCCTCGCCACGACCGGATGGAAGCCGTCCGTGGAGGTCATCGCCGCGCCGGAGACGGTATTCGCTCAGTTCAAGGCTGCCGGGGCCGGCGTCGCCTCGGTGCACTTCGTCAACTACGAGTTCCTTCATCCGGTCAAAGGCGTGCGACTGCGTCTGCCGGCGGGCAGGAAGCCCCTATTCGCCGCGCCGCTCGACGGTTCCGACGCGGCCGGTTCGCCGCGCGAGGTTTCGCCTGGCGTCTGGTTGCTTCCCCCGTTCGTCAGATATGCGCATTGAACAATTGAATAAGCACGCATCCTGACGACATGGTTGCTATGGCAGGAATGCGCTACCTCATGACGCATCGCGG
>JAQWAM010000057.1 GCA_028707675.1 Kiritimatiellia bacterium
GTCCTTGAGTTCCGTGCAGCGCGTCGCAGTCGTCAGGGTTATCTCGTCCATGCCGTCATGACCGTGCACTACCAGCACGCGCCGCGAGCCGAGTTTCTTAAGCGCCTGCGCGAAAGCCTCTGTCAGTTCCGGGGCGAACACGCCGATGAGCTGGCAGGGGGCGCCGGCCGGATTGGTCAGAGGCCCCAGCAGGTTGAACAGTGTCCTCACCCCCAACTGCTTGCGCACAGGCCCGGCGAAACGCATGGCCTTGTGGAAAGACGGCGCGAACAGGAATGTCACGCCCAGTTCATTCAACGCCTGCTCCATGATTTCAGGATCGGCATTCAGATTGAAGCCCAGACTTTCCAGACAGTCCGCGCTGCCGCTCTTGCCGGAGCTGGCGCGGTTGCCGTGCTTGGCCACCGCCGCCCCCGCCCCCGCGGCCACAAAAGCGACCGTCGTGGAGATGTTGAAGGTCAGGCCGCCGTCGCCGCCGGTGCCCACCGTGTCCAGCGTGTCCGGGTTGAGCGACTGCACTCGGGCTGCCGCGGCCCGCATGGCGCGCGCCCCGGCTGATATCTCGTCGATGGTCTCGCCCTTGGCCGCCAGCACAGCCAGAAAAGCGCCGATCTGGCCTTCGGACAACTCGCCGTTCAATATCGCTTCAACCGCCGCGAAGGCCTCGTTCTCGCTGAGGTCGCGGCGGGAGATCAGCTTGGAAAGCGTTTCCTTGAAAATCATATCTCACCCTTACTGTCTGTGATTTTGAGAAAATTGCGCAGGATGCGCTTGCCCACCGGCGTCATGATCGACTCGGGATGGAACTGTATGCCGTAAACGGCATGATCCCGGTGCCTGATGCCCATGATCTCGCCGTCTTCGGAGTGTGCCGTCACCTCCAGGCTCTCCGGCAGCGTTCCGCGGCCGATCACCAGCGAGTGGTAGCGCATCGCCTTGAACGGACGCGCTCCCAGACCCTTGAATATCCCCTGTCCGTCACAGGTTACATCGGAGGTCTTGCCGTGCATCAGACGGGCTGCGTAAGTTATGCCGGCGCCGTACACATGGCCGATGGCCTGATGGCCCAGGCACACCCCAAAGATCGGCACCTTGCCGGCATAGTTCCTGATCGCGTCGCAAGACACGCCCGCGTTTTCGGGACGCCCGGGCCCCGGCGATATCACGATCGCCTCCGGCGCCATCTCAGCGATCCCGCCGACCGTCACGGCATCGTTGCGGCAGACAACGACATCCGCCGTCATCTCGCGCAGGTATTGGACCAGATTGTAGGTGAAAGAATCGTAGTTGTCGATCATCAGAATCATGACATTCTCCCTCTTTGAAACTTAACGGAGCTTGGATGAATGCGCCTGCGCGCTTTTGAGAAGTTCTATGGAGCGGGCCATGGCCCCGGCTTTGTTCACGGTTTCCGTGTACTCGCTCTCGGGATCGGAATCAGCCACGATGCCGGCCCCGGCACGGATGGTCAGGCGCCCGTGCTCCACAATCGCCGTCCGTATGCAAATCGCGAAATCCATATTGCCGTCGAAAGAAATATAGCCGACCGCCCCGCCGTAAGGGCCGCGCGGCGCGTCCTCCAGCTCGGCGATGATCTCCATGGCGCGGATCTTGGGGGCGCCGCTGAGCGTGCCGGCGGGGAATGATGATTTCAGCAGGTCGAAAGCGTCGTGATGCGGCTCGATGTCAGCCGTGATGTTCGAAACCAGGTGCATGACGTGCGAATACCGTTCTACGACCATCAGATCCGTAACCTGCACCGTGCCCGGCAGCGCGACGCGCCCCAGCTCGTTGCGCCCTAGATCCACCAGCATCAGGTGTTCCGCCCGCTCTTTTTCGTCCTGCAGCAGTGAATCGGCGTTTTTACGGTCTTCCTGCTCGTTTTCGCCGCGCGGACGGGTTCCGGCGATCGGGCGCAGGCAGGCCGTGCGGTTGTCCAGGCGGATCATCGTCTCCGGCGAAGAGCCGATCAGAGTGCATCCCTGTGATTTCAAGAAGAACAGATAAGGCGACGGATTCACATACCTTTGCGCCCGGTAAAGGCTGATAAGATCGTCAGGCGCCGGACCCACAAAACTCTGTGAAGCTACACACTGTATAACCTCGCCCTCACGTATGCTCTCTTTGATGGAACGCACCATGCCCTTGAAATAATCAGGGCCGCGCACCGGCTCTGGCATTTTCACCGCGCTTTTGTTGATCCTCAGCGAAACGTCCGCCGGTGATCCGATGACTGCCAGCATGTCCTGCACACGCGACACCGCACCGTCGTACAGCGCATCCGAGTCTCCGTCATCCTTAAAAGCTAACGCCATAACCGTGAGGGTATGCGAGATGTTGTCGAAAATCAGCATGGCATCCGGGATCATAAATTCTGCCAGCGGGCTTTCCGGAGGCAGCTTGTTGGGCACGCGCGGCTCGAAAAAACTCGCCATCTCGTAAGCGAAGTAACCCACCAGACCGCCGCAGAAACGCGGCAGACCCGGCAGCTCGGCGAGCCTGTAAGGCCGCATGATTTCACGCATGACCGCCAAAGGGTCCCCGTTGTGCCTGGTGCGATTTTCGTTGATGCCCTGCCGAAAAACCACTTCATGCCCGTAAACCGTGATGTTGGCCCGGGCCGAGATTCCCAGAAAGCTGTAACGCCCCCAACGCTCGCCGCCCTCGGCGCTTTCCAGCAGGAAAATGTCGGGCCGGTCGCGCGCGAAACGAGACAGCAACGAAACCGGGGTCTCTGTGTCCGCCAGTATCTTGGCGCCGACAGGCACGACTGAATGGGCGCTGACCAGATCCGCAAATTCAGCGCGCGATGGAAAAGTCTCAAGTAACATATCTCGCTCCAAAGGTTTTGCCACAGGCCATTCAAGCCCGTTTGCGTTTCTTTATATAGAAACGCTCGCCCAGAGTCAATAACAAAAAGGCACTTCTTGAAAATTTGTGTTCGCCCGGTAAAATCTATCTCAGCACGGCGGGTATGCCGGCATGACCCGCCTGACGAATTTACAGACAAAACGCTTGCGCTGCCCTAAAAATCCCGGCCATCTGGTGAAATGTGGCAGCGTTCCGTCTCAGACATTGGCAATCCGCAAAGCGATGTCATCAATCTGATCCGCGTTCAGGAACCCGATGTTCAGCACATCCGCCAAACCGCCTTTGAGCGTGAACGCCAGCGACTCGTCGACCTTGCCGCCGTTGTCCGAGAAAGTCCCCTCGCCCAAGATTTTCATGCCGATGACGCCTTTGCCCCTGCCGCGCAGTTCCCTGATGGCCTTGACGTTGTCTTCGACCGAACCGTTCATCTTGTCACCGAAAGGGTTTATGCGCACGTGCGCCACATCCAGCCAAGGTACCTCCGGGCATGCCTGCAAGGCCGGCAGCCCGTGTATCGAAACACCGTGCGCCCTGATCTTGCCCGCCAACTTGCAGGCGTCCAATGCCGCCATCATGTCCGCGAGATCAGCGAACCAGTTCCCTTTGTCCACGCAGTGCATCTGCACTATGTCGATGCGGTCCGTGGCCAGCTCCTTCAGAAACCGCTCGATCTGGCTGGGCACGTCGGTCTTGTCCTCGTCGGGCACCCCGCCCTTGCGCCACCATATTTTCGAGATGAGCAGGTAGCTGTCGCGCGGGAAAGGCTTGAGCGCCTCGGCCAGATGCGTGTGCGAACCGTACAGGTCGGCGGCATCGAAACACCGTATGCCGCGCTCGTAGCCGGCGCGCAGCAACTTGACAAAGACCGGTCGCCCCAGCCTGGTCTGCTCCGAGATACGGTTGAAGGACTTGAAGCCGGTGCCGAAACACAACCTTGTTGTCTCCAGCCCGGTATTGCCGATCTTGACGCGGTCAAAAGCGCTGAATTTTTTCCGCCCGCCGCCGCCAACCGCGCTATCCGCCGCCCCCGGCAAGGCCGAAAACACCCCCGCCGTCATCTGCAAAAACCCTCTGCGTTTTATAAATCTCATGCTCTCCTTTAAGTTCCACCTAATAACCTGTAGCCTAAAAAGTTAAACACCTTAACACCTGTTAACCCAAAAAATCAAGCGTACGGGCAGCGCGCCAGCCGTCCGTCAACCTCCGCCAGTTCCGGCGCCGCGTTCGCGCATTCCGGCCGCGCCACCGGACAGCGGTCGTGGAAACGGCAGCCCGACGGAAAGGCGCCAGCGGCCGGCACCTGTCCGGGAATGGCCTTGAGCCGCTGACCGCGCGTGGCCGCCGACGGCATGGCGTCCAGCAGCGCCACCGAATACGGATGCCGCGGCCGGCTGAAAAACTCTCCGGCCGCGGCCTGCTCGACAAGCTGCCCGGCATACATCACCGCCACATGCGTGGCCATCTGAGAGACCACACCCATGTCGTGCGTGATCAGCAGCAATCCGGCGCTCGCGCGCAAGAGCCCGCGCAAGACATCCAGTATCTGCGCCTGTATCGTTACATCCAAAGCCGTCGTCGGCTCGTCCGCGATTATCAGATCCGGTTCCAAAATCAGCGCCATGGCAATCATGACGCGTTGCTGCATACCGCCCGAAAGCTCGTGCGGATAAGCGTCGACACGCGCGGCAGGTTCCGGTATGCCCACCCTGCCCAGCCATTCCACCGCGTTTTCACGCGCCGCACCGCGCGAAACATCCGTGTGCAGACGCATGACCTCGACAAGCTGCCGCCCGACACGGTGTAAAGGGGAGAGCGAACTCAGCGGATCCTGAAAGATAACGCCGATCCGCGCCCCGCGCAAGCGCCGCAGAGCATCTACCGGCATACCGAGCATATCCTTGCCGTCAAACACTATGCTGCCGCCCATGATGCGGGCCGGCGGCATCGGCAAAAGCCGCGGCACACTCATGGCCGTGGCCGATTTGCCGCACCCCGACTCGCCGACCAGTCCCAAAACCTGCCCGCGGTCAAGACTCAGCGAAACGCCGTCAACCGCACGGGTGACGATCCCGTCCGTCTCGAACTCCACACACAAGTCTTTGATCTCAAGCAACATCGTCCGTCCAATCAATCCAGTCACGCTGAATAGTTCATGCCTCTAAAAAACCAGATCTTGATGTGCCGCTGCCTGTCCTCTGCACACCGTTTCATGGAGTTTCATGTGTTTCATGGTTGATTCAAAGCCAATGTTTACAATCTGCAAACCTATTCCATACGGCTCTGCTGGCGCGGGTCGAAAGCGTCGCGCAGGCCCTCGCCGACAAGCACGGTCAAAAGCATCACCACAAACAAAGCCGCTGAAGGGAACAGGATCAGCCACCAGGCCCAGCGGAACAGGCGCGCCTGCTGCAGCAGCTCGCCCCAGCTCGGCGAGAGCGGCGGCAGTCCGAAACCCAGAAAATCAAGCGCAGCCAAAGATCCGATCGCGCCGATCAGGCTGAACGGGAAAAGCGTTATCAGCGGCGTCATGCCGTTCGGCAGGATATGAAAAAAAATGATGCGCGGCGCGGACAGCCCCTGACAGCGGGCCGCGTCGACAAAAGCGCGCGAGCGCAAACGCAGGAATTCCGCCCGCATGTAATAAGATATCCCGATCCAGTTGAAAAGGCTGTAACAGATCAAAAGCAAAATGAAGCTGCGCCCTAAAGCGGCTCCCATAAAAATCATCACGTACAGGAACGGCAGGGCGCTCCATATTTCGGTCAGCCTTTGCCCGGCTATGTCAACCCAGCCGCCGAAATAGCCCTGCAGCGAACCGATCAAAAGTCCGAAGGCCATCGCCCAGACCGCCAATACCAGACCGAACACCATCGCTGCGCGCATGCCGTAAAGGACGCGCGCTAACACGTCGCGCCCGGCGGAGTCCACCCCCATCCAATGCCCCTTGACCGGACGGAAAGGCCACGCGATCTCTTTGACCGCGCACGACACTGCCGCGACCCCGCCTTTCCATCCGACCGTTTTTGCCGCCGCCTTTCCCGCAAAAGCATCTTCCGCAAGACGCGACAGACCGGGCCGGGTTTCAGCCGACACCCTTTGCCATGCCTTTCTGGAAACCGGGTAAACCGCCCCTGCCGGACTCTGCCGGAAAAGCACCTGAAAAGGCAGATCCGGCGGCTCGGGCTGCCGGAAAGTCAGGCGCACGGAAACCGGCGCGCGCGGTCGCGCCGGCACCTCCGCCAACGTTACCCGGGCCATCAAACCTTCCTGCGCCTTGTGGCTGACGATATAACTGCGGGCAACATCGGCATCTCCCGCGAGACGCCTGCGCAGGGCGGTCTTAAGCTCCTCCGGCAGCAGCCAGTGCCCATCCAGCTTCTGGCCTTCGACACCCGGCGCCCCCGGGAAAAAAACGCCGCAATTGACCGGCATCACCGCCGACAAATCCGCCAACAGGTTAACGCGCCCGATATGGTATTCCGGAACCACAGACATCCGCACCGTGCGGTAAGAGCGCAAGCGGGACGCGTCCAGCACCTCGTCCGGCCCGTACGGCACCGGCGCCCACACAACGCGGTTCGACTTGCCGGCCTTGAACCCATCCGAGGCGGCCAGCGCCTTATAGTTGACGCGCCCGCCTGCCTCGCAGCCTTCGCCGAAAATGTCAGCGTTCGTCAGCTTCTGCGCGAAAGGCAGAAAACTACGGCCGTTGAAACGCAGAAAGAGCGGCCGCGAATTGCAGACAAGCTCCGAGCAAAGGCTCAGCGCGAAAAGCGCCGCCAGCGCCGCCAACGAAAAGCGGGCGCGGCGGATGCGCATAAAGTTCCGCAGACGCTTGCGCGTCAGAGGCGACAATCTGTGTTTAAAGTTCAAACTCATCATTCGCCGAAATGTATCCGCGGGTCTATCAGCATGTAACAGAAGTCCGAAAGCAGGTTGCCGGCCAACTGCAGCACCGATGTCAGCGCAAGCAGCGCCATGAACACCGCGTAATCGCGTCCGATCAGGGCGTCCCAGCTTAGGCGGCCCATGCCCGGTATCTCGAAAATGCTCTCGATGATGATCGAGCCGGCGAAAAGAACGCCGAGGATAGAACCGAACCCCGTGGCGACCGGGATCAGCGCGTTGCGGAAAGCGTGACCCCAAATGGCACGACGGCGGGTGGCGCCTTTGGCCAGAACCGTGCGCACATAATCGCTGGAAACCTGATCCAGCAGTGAATTTTTCATGATAAGGGTCAGAACGGCGAAATTGCCGGCCACATAGCAGGTCACAGGCAGAGCCATGTGCCAGGCGCGGTCAGCCAGCCTCTCCCAAAAAGAGGGCGAAAACGCGAAGTCCGACTCGAAGCCGCCCAGCGGGAAAAAGTCGCCCAGACCCTCCACCGTGCCGCAAAGCAGCATCTTGAGCACCATCCCCAGCGCGAAAGCCGGTATTGCGTACCCCGCAAACACAATCAGGCTTGAAACCGCGTCGAAGGTCTGGCGGTGACGCAGGGCCTTGGC
>JAQWAM010000058.1 GCA_028707675.1 Kiritimatiellia bacterium
GCGTCAAGCGGCGCACCCGCGCGGGAATGGGCCGCTGCCAGGGCGGCTTCTGCACACCGCGCGTGATCGCGATCCTCTGCGAGGAACTCGGGCTGGCGCCGGAGCAGGTGACTAAATTCGGCGGCGGGTCATGGATTATGGCGACACCCGACACACGACATTCGACAGCCGGATCTGATGCCGCATGTCGAGAGTCGAGAGTCGAGCGCCGGGAGGGCCGCCATGACTGATGTCGACATACTCATCATAGGTGGCGGGCCCGCCGGGCTGGCGGCCGCGGCCGCGGCGCGCGAGGCCGGCTGCGAACGGCTGTTGGTTCTGGAGCGCGAGGACGCGCCGGGCGGCATCCTGCGTCAGTGCATCCACACCGGCTTCGGGCTGCATGTGTTCAAAGAGGATCTGACCGGGCCGGAATATGCTCATCGTTTTGTCCGGCGGGTTGAAGAACTCGGCATTCCGGTTCAATGCGGCACGATGGTTCTGGACGTTACCGGCGGTCGTGAGGTAACGGCGGTCTGTCCCGAGCGCGGGCTGCAAAAATTCAGGGCAAAGGCCGTGGTCCTGGCGATGGGCTGCCGCGAGCGCGCGCGGGGGGCGCTGATGATTCCGGGCTGGCGTCCGGCCGGCGTGTATCCGGCGGGGCTGGCGCAGCGTTTCGTTAATATCGACGGCTGGATGCCGGGGCGGCGCGTGGTGATCTTAGGATCCGGCGACATCGGCTTGATCATGGCTCGCCGCATGACCCTCGAAGGGGCGCGGGTGCTGGCCTGCGTGGAGCTGCTGCCGTACTCCAGCGGGCTCACGCGCAACGTGGTGCAGTGTCTGGACGACTACGGCATACCGCTATTGCTCAGCCACACGGTAACGGAGATTCACGGCCGCGAGCGTCTGGAGGCGGTGACCGTGGCGGAGGTCGACGCGCAGCTTCGTCCTGTGCGGGGAACTGATCAGCGCATGGAGTGCGACACGCTGCTGCTTTCGGTCGGGCTGATTCCGGAGAACGAACTGTCGCAGGCGGCGGGGGTCGCGCTTTCAGAGGTCACCGGCGGTCCGCTGGTGGACGAGTCGCTGCAGACCGGCGTCGCGGGTATTTTCGCCTGCGGCAATGTCCTGCATGTCCACGATTTGGTGGATCACGTGACTGTCGAAGCGACAGAGGCCGGGCGCCAAGCAGCGAAATATGCGCGAGGGCAAGGTGAGGCAGGCATTCCTGCCTGCCAGATGTTGCAGATACGCGACGGCGCGGGCGTGCGCGGCCTGGTGCCGCAGGCTGTGCATGTGGCCAATCTCGCGGAAGATCTGCCGCTGATGTTCCGTCCTTCCGCGGTGTTCAGGGACGCGGCGACCGTGGTCCGGATCGACGGCGCGGAAGTGGCGCGCAAGCGGCACCGCATCCTGACGCCCGGCGAGATGGTGCGGCTGAGCTTGAGCAAGGCCTTGCTGGAGCGGCATGCGGCGGCGCGGGAATTGACGGTGGCGGTGGCGTCATGAGCGAGCGTGTGATAACGTGCGTCGGTTGTCCGATGGGTTGCCGCCTGAGGGTGACGCTCGAGGGCGGGCGCGTGACGGCGGTGGATGGGGCGGGTTGCGGACGCGGCGCGGTTTACGCGCGGCGGGAGTGCGTATGTCCCGAGCGCATGGTCTCTTCGTTGGCGCGTGTGCGGGGACGGCGGGCGCCGTTAAGCGTCAAGACCGCGCGGCCCATACCCAAAGAGGCTATTTTCGAGGTTGTGCGTGAGATTCACGGTTTGTGCGTGACGCCGCCGGTAAGGCTAGGCGATGCGGTCATCAGGGACGCGTGCGGCACAGGCGTGGACGTGGTGGCGACAATGGATGTCGCATCCGGGTGTGCGCATGGTGGCGCTTTTGTGGAACGCCAGGGTCAGGAGCTGAAGGGCGGCCGGCGGTCAGGCATACCCTGAAATTACCCTGTTTTCTGGTTTTGCTTTGGAGGCTTTAGCGTGTAAAGTTGAAAGTGATTCTGGTGGAAAGTGTTTAAATGACAGAAAGACGGGATTTGCAGTAGTCAATGGCGTATCACAGGAACGCCGGAAATAAGACTAATCGGAGATTGCGCTTTCACTTGAAACGCATTATCTGTGAACCGGCACAAGCAAAGGAATGATGATGATGAAGAAGATGATGATGGTGGTAACCGGGGTTGCAGGAATCTCGATGACTTTGGCTGTAGCCCGCGCCGGCCAAGACATCCGTTTCATCTCGCATCGCGGCGAGTCGCGGGACGCGCCGGAGAACACCATGGCGGCTTTCCGGCTGTCGCGGGAGCGCGGTGTGTTCGGCTTCGAATGCGACATCTACATGACTGCCGACAACGAGATCATCTGCCTGCATGACGTGACGCTGGACCGCACCACCGACGCCAAAGGCAAGCCCGGCGAGTTCACGCTGGCCGAGCTTAAGAAGCTGGACGCGGGCTCGTGGAAGGGACCGCAGTTCGCGGGCGAGCGCATTCCCACGCTGGCGGAGGCGCTGGCGCTGGCTCAAGACGGCAAGGAGATATACATCGACATCAAAGGCGGCGTGAACATCCCGCGCCTTGTCGAAGTGGTCAAAGCGGAGCCCAAGGCCACGCCGGAGCGGATCGTGTTCCTCGGCGGCACCGCGAGCATCCCGCCTTTGCGAAAGCTGCTGCCGGATTACCGCACATACTGGGTGGTGGGGGTCCGGCAGAAGGAAGACGGCGCCCTGACGCCCGGCGCGTCGGAGGCTGTGGCCGTCCTGAAGAGGATGGGCGCCCACGGCATCGACATCCAGGGGCACGGCGCGGCGGCGCAGAAACTGCTCGACAGGGAGTATGTCAAGACGATCAAGGACGCGGGGTTCAGTTTCCACGTCTGGACGATAAACGACGCGGCGCGGGCGGCGGAACTGGCGGAACTGGGGGCGGAAACGATCACCACCGACTGCGGCGCTAAACTGAAAAGGGATGTGCGGGTGATGGCTCACAAAGCTCAATAGCGCCGCTCGCGGATGACGGCGAGCTGGGCTTCCAGCTCCGCAAGTTCCCTGGCCCAAAAGGCGCGCGAGCCCCAGCCCGGGTTGTGCTGCAGGAACGCGGCGTCGCGCGACTGTCGCGCGCACCATGCCAGATAGTAGGTCATCCGCATCGCCCGCAGCGGCTCGATCAGCCGCAGTGTGCGGCGGTCGAACGCCCGGAAAGTTTCGTAGCCCTCGATGAGCTGCTCCAGTTCCGCGTGTGCTGTATCCGCGCGCCCGGGCAGCAGCATCCAGAGGTCGTGTATGGGCGGGCCGTTCATCATGTCGTCGAAATCGATCAGGAAAAGTCCGGTGTCGGGACGTTCCAGCACATTGGTGTGCTGGCAGTCCCCGTGCAGCCGGATCATCTCCACGTCATCAAAAAGCGGCACGGTTTGATCCAGCAGGTCTTCGCCGAAGGCCTCCAGCCGCTCGGCCTCGCGCTCTTCCAGAAAATCATTGTCCAGCAGGTATTCGAGATCGGCTTTGGCGGAAGCGAGCGGGTGCATCGTGACGCGTGACGGCGCGGCGCGGGTTTCCCCCACGCGGTGGATCCGCGCCAGCAGCGCGCCGAGCCTGCCCCACAGCGCATTGCCGGGATCGGCCGGCTCGACCGGCCGTCCGCCGCGCTGGGGGAACACGGCGAACGCGATTCCGCCGGCGTCGCCCAGCGTGCCGCCTGCCGCCAGCGGCAGCGGGGCTATGACCGGGATATCATCATCGGCGCATGCCCGCACAAAGGCGTGTTCCTCCAGAATCGCCGCGCGCGTCCAGCGTCCCGGCCGGTAGAATTTGGCCACCAGGAAATCGCCGTCCTCCATGCCCACGGTGTAGACGCGGTTGATGTAGCTCGGCAGAGAACGGATCACGCCCGAACAGCGCCGCCCGGCCGCGCGTTCCACGGCGTCAAGCACGGCGTCAGGCACCAGATTGGAAAAATCCGCGTTCAGAAAGCCTCGTCCTTCAGCAGCCCTGTGCTGAATTCGGCTCCTATCCAGCGCAAGACAAGCAGGTTGCGGATCGCTTCGGCAATGGCCTCTTTTTTCTCAGGCGAATTCCATGTCATTTTCCATTTAAGGATATAGTCGAAAACGTCTTGCTCGGTGATGGACGTATTTTCTTTCTTCAATTCCCGGACCGCGAAGAAAACGGTTGCGACCTCTTCCGCCTGCTCCGTGTTCTTAATGCGGCAAAAAAGGTCAACGGTCATGTCGATCTGCTTCTCGACCGTTTTCAGATATTTGTGGTGGCATTGGCGGTAAGTCTCGTACTGGTCGCCGGTCTTCATGGCGATCATGCTGCCCATCTGCTGCTCGCGTGCGAGGTTGGCGTTGGCGAAGACGGCGCACGCCTCTTTGACTTCCGGAGCATACGGGCCGTAAGCGCCTTGTTTGAAATGGAAGCCGGTTTCGATGCCGAGTTCGGTGAGGGTGTAGCATATTTTTTGGAAGGTGACACGGCCCACCGGGGCGGCGTACGGTTGCTTTTCGAGTAGCCACAACACTTCCAACAGGGCAACCCACCCCTGCTTCAATTTGCCCTGAATCACGCCTTTCACATCCGCAACATCGGATGTATCGCCCGCGGCCGAAAGAAATGCGGCGGTCAACTCGTGCGGCGGGGTGCCGTACGGCGCGAAAATTTCGACGTCAAGATCGAGCTGCGACAGCCGTTTGAACATGATCGGGCCGACCAGCTTCCAGGAGAGTCCGCCGTTCCCGCAACCGAGCGGGGGAAACGCAACGGACTTAATCCCCCACGCGCGATATTTTCCGGCAAAAAGATCCAGCCCTTTAACGATATCGGAGAGCAGCGACGGCGACCGCCAATGGCCCTTGGTCGGGAATATGACGACCTGCGTACCCAGCAAATCCGAATAGAGATAAGGGACACCCGGCTTCACGGCGTGAGATCTACAGCGGGCGGAATAGTCCTTGAACATGTCGGGGAAACGCTTCTTGAAATCCAAGGCGATACCTTTACCCATGACGCCCACACAGTTGACCGTGTTGACGAGGGCGTGTGCCTTGCTCGCAAAGATGTCCCCTATCAGAACTTTGACCATAACACACCTCACCCAAAGAAAATGGCTTTGTTCACGACTGTCGGCAACTCCGGCCACAAACCGGCGATTTGGCTTTGCACCGATGCGTCATACACATAAGCACCTGTAATCAACCGCGTTTCGACCGCGTTCGGCACCAGCACTTCCGCGCATTTGATGCTTCTGTGCCGCCAGTATTTGACCTTGTCGTCAGAATGTCTCCAATCGTCAGCATAGATCATATCAAAATTCATACCTTCTATGCCATCCTGCACACGGTAAAAGCGAACATAGGGACTGGCGGCGTTCTGGTCGGTGAAAACGACGCCGTCTAGCCTGAACACATCGGTGGTGATGCGCAGAACACAAAGGTTGTAAGTCTCGGCTAAACGCTTGAACATTATAGGGTTGCGGGCGCAAAAATAGAGATTCGCGTAGTTGTGGAGCGCAAGCCCATTCGGAACGGTTACGGTGTCGCGTTTCTCTTGGACGTCCGGCATGGAGACGTCGGAATGCGGCAACGGCTTTGTGCGACAGGATGCCGTAATGCTTGACGCTCGCTAGGTTTCGAATCGGCATAATGTTGTGCAATTCTGTCACGCGATGTGGCATGCGGCCTCCTTGTGCGGCTGTGTTTGCGTGGCTAAAAAGGCGGACAGCTAAACTTCGTCATTGAGGTTGCTCAAGGATTATGCGAGCTGATTGAAGAGTGGATGCGTTAATTGTTGGCATGGCTGATTTTCCGATGGGTTCAAATTGGGGGTTTACCCCACATGCCCCAAGGCGGAGAGGGCGGCGACGAGGCGGCGGATCGCGGGGGCGCGGACTCCGGCGAAGTGGCGCGCCAGCACCTTCTCGCCGTCGTCGGGCCGCCAACCGGTCTGGTCGATCACGCCGCGCACGAGCGCGATCTGTTCGGCGAGGGAAGATGGCCACGGAAGGGTCTCGGAAGGATGAAGGATGAGGGATGAATGATGAAGTTCATTAGTCGGGAGATCGAGATCGGACTGCGCGGGCATGGCAACAGGCCGCTGATACGCGGGGCGGAGATAACGGACAACCGCGCGCGATTCCTCTGCGGCGCGTTGCCGGTTCAACTCCACAAGCCGTTCCAGAATCTCCGCGTCGGGCATACTGGAGCGTTGAGCGTTGAACGTTGAACGTTGAACGTTCTCTCCCCCCCACCCGTAGGCTTCAACAACCGCCGCGTCAAGTTCGTCGTGAAGCTGCCGCAGAATCGTGACGAGGCCTTGGTCATGAATGGCGCGTTGCTTGGGCGTGAGCGGCGCCTGCGGCTCGCGGGGACGCTCGCCCTCCATGCTTTGCGTCTCCGTGTCGGATATGGAGGGCGAGCGTCCCCGCGAGCCGTCCAAGACGTTGTACATCTCCGTCATGGTCAGCGCCGGGTGCAGGGCGAGCTGGCGCTTGCGGTGCGCGTCCAGCCGATCGGCGATCGCGCGGATGCGCGCCTTCTGCTCCTCCGTCGCGTCCGGAAACGGGAAAGTCTCGAAACAGCGAGATTTGACGTAGACCGGATCGTTGCCGACGCCGAGGTGGCTGCCTGCCGCCAGCGCCCAGGTCACATGGATGCGGCTGGAGAGCACGCCGAGCACATAGGCATCGTCGTGCGCGATGCAGACAAGCATGTTGTCGGGCAACACAGTGGCATCCAGAAACTGGAAGAAGCGGTGCTTGGAGGTCTCGACCGTGGCGATGTAGCGCGGCAGGCCTTCCAGTGCGGGGCGGAAAGCCTTGCGCGGTTCGCCGTGTATCCACCAGTTGACGCGGTAGTTGTCGCGCTTGTTCGTTTCACGTTCGGGCTTCACGCGCTCATGCACCCGCTGATAGACCTCGGGGAAGCGGCCGCGCACTTCGGCTTCCGCGAGACCGAACAGGTCGATGACCATCACGCCGCGCGGACGCGCCGTCAGATCCTTGCCGTTGCGGTATTCGCGGATGTGGCGTTCGATGCCGGGCACGCGGCCGAGCCCGAGACGCACGGCCTCTTCGCGGGTCACGATGAAGCCCGCGCCGATAACTTGAACGCCGCGATTACTTATACCCTCGTTGGCTTTGAGGGCGACCGCGCCCGCGACATCCGTGCCGACGGTGAGGTCGGCATTGATCGTTCCGGTGCGGGTGTCGAGGGTCACGTCCACCGCGCCTTCATCGCCATCGGTTTCGGCAATGACGGTCTGCAGCGTGGCTGCGGCGTCCCGCCGCCTGGGACCGCCGAC
>JAQWAM010000059.1 GCA_028707675.1 Kiritimatiellia bacterium
ACTTGGCCGGCCTCGACAAACAAGGCCGAGATATCCGCGTCGGCCGCCAGATCCTTGCCCATGCCGGGAACTTGGGCGCCCTGCCCCGCGAAAACACACACGTCAGCGCTCATTAACAAAACCTCTATGAATCCGATGTTGCTATCTATAGTTCACTCAATAAGAGTCGAATTTTTCGATTTTGACAAAATCGCCAAAAACGTCAAACCAAAACCGCTTCCATGGCTGATAACTTTAGCATACGCCCAAATCCAAAGCTACCTGAAAAAATCAGGCGTTGCCGGCTCCGGCCGCTTCAAGCGCGCCTATCTTATCGGCGATCTCGGCCGAAACATTCCCTGAAGCGGCAGCCGTGCCTGCTATGATCGCATGATAAATAGCGCGGTATGTTGAA
Source organism: Kiritimatiellia bacterium (assembly GCA_028707675.1). GTDB lineage: Bacteria > Verrucomicrobiota > Kiritimatiellia > RFP12 > UBA1067 > JAQVQN01. The sequence goes on from JAQWAM010000059.1 coordinate 395, forward strand.
GAACCGTGCGTGATGATCACCGTTCCGGGCACGCCCAACAGCGGCGCCCCGCCGTAAATCTCCGGATCCATGCGGTGCTTGAGTGTTTCCAGCGCCCCCTTCAGCAGCAGCGCCCCAAACATCCGCACGGGATGCCTGAAAAATTCCCTTTTCATCCAGTATCCAACCGCATGAGCCACACGCTCGGTGGTCTTCAAAACCACATTGCCCACAAACCCGTCGCATACCACCACATCGGTCTTTCCGAGAAAAAGGTCATGCCCCTCCACATTGCCGCGAAATTTCACGCCGGTCTTCTGGATCAACGAAAATGCCTTCTTGGTCATCTCGTTGCCTTTGCAGTCCTCGGTGCCGATGCTCAACAACCCCACCACCGGCTCGGTACGCTTAAGCGCGTAACGGGAATATATGCTGCCCATGACCGCGAACTGGGCCAGCCACGCCCCGTCGCAGTCCGTGTTGGCCCCCGCGTCGAGCAGCAACAGCGGACGCTTTGGCTGTCGCGTCGGCATAACCGTCGCGATGGCCGGCCGCAACACCCCCGGGACCCTGCCGAGATTCAAGACCGCTGCCGCGGTCACGGCCCCCGAGTTGCCGGCTGAAACCATGGCGTCCGCCTGCTTTCTTTTGAGCAGGTCCATGCAGATGTTTATCGAGCAGAGCTTTTTCTTGCGCACTGCCGTCACCGGCGACTCGTCCATGCCGATCGATTCCGCCGCGTGCACGATCTCAAGCCTGCTGCCGACAGCCTTCGGCCACCGGGCCAGCTCGTCACGCACCACACTTTCATCACCCACCAGAAGCAAACGGTCAATCTCTTTAAGCCGGATGGAAGCTTCAACCGCGCCCCGCACTATTTCTTGCGGCGCGTGATCTCCCCCCATCATGTCGAGAGCGATTCGCATCATAAATCCCGTATGCGCATCTCACGCGAAAGGTTCCCGCCAACAGCGGGAACCTTTCGCGCACACACGGCTACCGCAACCTGTCACTCGGACACCGTCAGAACCTTGCGCCCGTTGTACATGCCGCAAGCGGCACAGACGCGGTGCGTCTGCTGCGAAGCTCCGCAGCTCGGGCAAGCCTGAACTTGAGCCACCGCGGCCTTGATATGTCCCTTGCGCTGATTCTTGCGCATTTTCGACTTCTTGTGTTTGGGTACAGCCATTTTCTCTATCCTCCATCGGTCTCGCCGCCGCGGGCCTGCAGCAGTCTTTCCTGCCGACAGTCACCTCTCCTCAAAAAACGTCAGGGTTAAGCGCATCCAACGCCGACCATTTTCCGTCTTTGACCTTCTGTCCGCATTCGCATGCGCCCTTGTTCAGGTTCACGCCGCAGCCCATGCACAGGCCGCGGCACTCCTCGTCACAAACCGGATATCCGGGAAGGGCAAGTATGATAGCCTCCCGGACATCAGCGGTCAAGTCCACGAACTCGGTTTGGGCGTTAATTTCCGTCGCGCAAAAAAAATCATCGTCCTCGGCCAGCGTCTCGAAAACATCAGCGCACCGCGAGCATACGCACCTTAGATTCTGCCGGACAACCCCGCGCGCCAGAAGCTGGTCGCCGACCGCCTCCGCCATTATATCGTAAATCATTCCGCCGACCGGAATGACAAACTCGCTCTCTCCCAGCTCAAGCAGATCGGGCGCGGTCTCGCCCAGATACCGCTCCCCGCCCTTTTCCAGACGGGCGACATCAACGATCAAACGCCCCGGTGTTTGCAACTCCGCCTCCCGCCTTTAAATCGCGCGCCGCATGACCGCGCCTGTAATCCTCGATTTGCCTCTGGACCGCTTTCGGCACAAAAGCGCTGGTGTCGCCGCCGTAACGCGATATCTCCCGCACGGTGCTGGCCGTCACGTAACTGTAGTTCTCGTTCGGCATCATGAACAATGTCTCGACCGCCGACTCCAACTTGCGGTTGGTCAAAGCCATCTGAAACTCGTACTCGAAGTCCGAATATACCCGCAGCCCGCGCACAATCACGCCAACCTTCTTGCTGCGGCAGTAATCCACCAGCAGACAATCCAGGCTGTCTACCTCAATGTTCTGCATGCCAGCCTCTGCCACGCTCTCTTTAATCATGAGCATGCGGGTCTTCAGGTCAAACATGCCGGTCGCCTTGTGGGAAACCCCCGCGACCACCACAATCACCCGGTCGAACAACGCCGCGCTGCGGCGCAACAGATCAAAATGACCCAATGTCAATGGGTCGAACGTGCCGGGATATACCGCTGTCCTGTGCATAATTCTCCTTGCCTATAACTTGAACGTTGGACGTTCGTTATTCGGCGTTCACCTGTTCCCGCTCTGCGGGCGGCGGGCCAACCAACCTGTACAACGCCAGACGCGTGTGCCCGTATGTGCGGTCACGCAGCAGCGTCCAGCCCTCCGCCTCTTCGGTCGCGCTGCCGTCAGGCATCTCGGCCACGAAGAAACCGCCCGCGCGCAAAACCTTTCCGTCCGCCAACAGCGCCATCACCGCCGCAAAATCCGGCCACCGGCCCGCAAGATAAGGCGGATCGGCGAAAACGATATCAGCCTGTCGCCCCGCGCCGGCAAACTTGAGCCACCGCAACACGTCGCAGCAGGCGGCCTCGCCCGCGCCCGCAGCCAAAGCGGCCGCGTTCTCTTTGATGACAGCGATGTTGCCCCGGTCTTTCTCCACCCACACCACACTGCGCGCCCCGCGGCTCAATGCCTCCAGCCCTACAACGCCCGAACCCGCGAAAAGGTCAATGAAGACAGATTCTCCGATCACGTTCGCCAGCATCGAGAACAAAGCCTCTCGCACCCGGTCCTGCGTGGGCCGCACCTTCTGACCCGCGGGGACCTTGATCCTCCGGCCACACATTTCTCCGCCTGATATGCGCATTCGTTATTATGATAGCGGAAAACCTCGCGCCTAAGCAACAGCCTTCCAAACGCTAACAAAGTTTGGGGCACCATTCAACTGCGTTGAAGTCGCACCCCAACGTCGGCGGTGAAACGGCGGTATCCCGTCGCCTACACCGCCTTGTTCGGCCGATTTCATTTTCCAAACAAATCTGCGTGTGTTCCCGTTCGTTCAAGCAAAAGGGTATCGATCCCCGGCGTATAAACAAGAATCCAGTCCGGCTCGACATGGCAGTCTCTCGATGGGGCCCATGCACCAAGGAGCGGATGATCGCAGTGTCGGGGGGAGAGCGGGCTGCCGTGTGCCAACAGGCGGACGAGGGCCTGTAGTTTGGACAAATCCTTGCCGCGCTTTCGCATTCGTTTCACATCACGGTGAAACTGCTTGGTTTGCGATACCCGTTTCACTTCTCCCAACTTTCGAAAAGGGCGTCAAGGGTGTCGAATGCTTCCACGTCTTCACCTCGGCGACTCTTGGCAAGAGTTGCCGCTGTTTTTTCGTTAGGAATCGAAACGACGAACGGTAGTCCGCGTCGGAGAGTGATTTGGCGGTAGAAGATGCGGATCGCATCCGTCGGGCTGATTCCGAGACTCTGAAGCACTTCTTCCGCCTGAATCTTCACCTGTGGTTCGATTCGCGCGTGTATGACTGCTGTTTTCATAGGAAGCATTGTGACACAATTGCAACACATGAGTCAAGTCGTGTATTGGTGTTTCCGGCCTCGGGTGCTGTTTTTTCCGTTGAAGTTTAAGCGGCCTTGTGGTGCGAGCGGTAGCGTGCGTGGATTGTTTAACCGGTCGATGAACGGGTATGGTGAGTTTGAGTGTTTCCGATGGTGTGTGCTTTTGGAGGCGAATGTGGCTTCCCTTCTGCCGGACAACAACCCACCCGTCGCGCTGCAGAGCGCGTATGATGCGGTCGTACGACAGACTTGGAACTTTGCTCATACGGCGACTTCAAGTTGTTCGGCCTTCTCCATTCCCATCGTGTCGTCCTCGACGGGTTCAAGATATAGAATAATAGCCTCGCGGATGTTTGCGAGGGTCTCGTCTCGTGTGTTGCCCTCGCTGATACAGCCCGGCAACGACGGCACAATGGCGGTAAAGCCGCCTTCATCACTAGGTTCAAGAAGTACCTTCAGGTTCATATTTCACCTCCGGAAAAAATAATACACGGTTTGTCCGTTCAGTTCAATCTGAATGAAGCCAACCCGAAGGGTGAGTCGCCGGCCCCGGAGGGGCGGGCTCTGCGTGTTCATGATGCCCATGTGAGGGATAACTTCTTTCCGGAATGGGCGCACTCACTCAGGTAGAGATTGATCAAGTTCTGGTAGGGCACTCCGGTCTCCTGGGCCAGAGCCTTGAAATAGGCGATGACATCCGTGCCCAAGCGCATAGTCACCCGCTTTCGCAAGTGCTTCGCGTAAGGGTTGCGAACCGAGTCGGTTAAATCGTATTCTTTTCTCACAAATAGCTCCCGTATTATTTGCGTTCGTTTGGCGTTGCTTTTCATGCCGAGATGATGCGGCTCACCTCGTCATTCTCACGATAAGCATGGCACACGAGCAATAGCCGCAGCTTGACACTGAGTGTTTCTTATGGCGTTATACCGCAAAGATATTTTTTCCTCTTTATCCCGCAGAACGTTGAAATCACCTGTCAAATAAGCGCGCTTTTTTGATCAGGTGCATTTGCCTTGTTCTGATTTATTCTATTTCAGTTATGGAAAGACACTTACATATTTTTCGGGCTAGACGGTTCGGAACTTCTGTGTGACGAGGAACTGCCTCAATCCACCCTGTTTGAGGATTACACCATAAGGAATGAGAACCGCCTTCTCTTTTCAAAAAACAGCCATTACGGCGCAGGTGTTTCAAAAGTGTGTTGCGTTTCATCCTATTGCAACCATTAATCGTTCCGCATCTTTTGGTAAACCTTTGGCTGCATCTTCACGCCTGTCAACTAGGATCAAGTCAATCGCCTGAGACAAGCTTCCGAGGGCTTCATCTTTTGTTTTTCCCTGACCGTTTGCACCAGGGATTTCCGGGGAATAGGCGAAAAACCACCCTTCATCTTTTTCAACTATGGCTGTGAATTCGTTATGCATAATATATCTCCATTTGTTGTATAAGATTATCATGTAGGCAGAGTCGGAGCAATTCTTCATTTTTTCATCAGAACGCCGGCGGTGAGGCGGCGCGATAGCGACGAAAAAGGCGTTAGTGAAGCCAGCCGTCTTCAACTGTTCCAGAAAAACAATGCCTTTGCAGAAGCTGTACATTTTGTTCGGGGTATTGCCCATTCCTTGGATATTTGAATTCGATCACGTAATGAAGGGCGGTCTTATCTCGCGCCAACACCGCTAGATCGATCTCTTTTTTCAAGAAGTGGTTTGTCTCATCGAAGAAATACGACACATTCCTTTCAAATTTAACCTTTGAGTCTCGTTGCGCATTTCATAATGAAGCCCCCCATTTCGTGTTGCAGGCTGAACTCGTTGTAAATCTCAATCTGGTCTTGTGCAACCATTCGCGCATAGTGGCTAAGTAATGTTTTCATATTTCTTTCCGCCAACCCGAAGGGTGAGTCGCCGGCCCCGGAGGGGCGGGTCGTAGTCGACCCGCTGGTTCGTCCGCGCAAGCGGCGAACTAGACGGTGGCTCACCCTTCGGGATGTCGGTGACGCGAAGCGTCGGCGACATCGTCAGCGGTGAGGCGACGGTATCCCGACGCCTCCACCGTTTTGTTGGCCCTTTTCAATTTCCCAGAATTGCCGGGGAGTCACAATTCGCAAGCGTCCGACCTGCGCCAGCCCGACGATCTCCTTGTCGCCCGTGACAAGGAGATCCGCGTTGCCATTGATGGCGGAGGACACGATGGCTATGTCGGCAGGGTCGCGCAGTCGCAGATCAGCGAGCGGCAACACACTCGCCCTTACCGCGTCTTGCTTTAAAAGGCAGACGAGGTCTTCTACCAATTCCAACGGGGCGTGGAATTTGTCACCGAGGATGCGCTTTATCTCTTCCAAGAGATGATCGGAAACAACCAGTTGATGAAACTCGATTACTGTTCGGAACAGATCGGCACAAAGCCCGCGTGCAGCCGTCGCGCTTGCGATGACGTTCGTATCGAGAGACACTCTCATGGCAGCTTCTCGAATACATCCTCATCCGTCAGGAAGCCTCGGGCTTCGGCAAAGGGCATCATTCGTCGACGTATTGTCTCAAACTGTGTCAGGCGGAGTTGTCGCCGCAATGCGTCTCGTGCGACCTCGCTGCGACTGTGTCCGAGTTGTCGTGAGGCCCTGCCGAGCAAACTGTCGAGTTCGCTGTCCAAGCGTATGCTGAGGGTTGCTGTCTTCATGTCACACAATGTAATACACCCGGATGCCATTGTTAACCGTCGTTTCCCCTGAGTCCGCTGATCTGTTGCCATGCCCCAGACCCTCCTGAGCCATTGCTACACCACACATTGCAGCAGGATTTCTTCGCGCAACGTCAGCGGCTACCGGCGCGTATTCTCGTTCGGTACGCCGCCTTGTTGGGTGTCATTTTGAGTGTTGGACGGCATACGTATCCAATAGATTCCGAATCATCTTCTGGTACGCGGTTTTATGCAATCCAGCCTGTTCCTTGAAGAAGTCAAGGCTGGCTTTACTCAGTGAAATCGTGACCTTGACCTTCTCTTCTTTGAAGGCGAGTTGTTCCGGGGACGGGAGAAAGTCCTGCACCACCCGCACCTTGCCCATGGGTTCATCCGTGTATGTGATTTTGCTCTTCATAGAGTTTCTTCCCTTTCCGCCAGTATCCGGCGCCGAAGATCCGGATGACGTTGTTCCTG
>JAQWAM010000060.1 GCA_028707675.1 Kiritimatiellia bacterium
GCCCGCCTTGAACGCCTCTGCGGGAACGTCACTCTCCGCCCCGCTCGCCGTCAAACCGCACAGAATAACCCCGGTCAATATCGCCTTAATCATTTGTCCCTCCCCTTTGTTACCGTAATTGACGCCAAGCTATCAAAAACGCGCCCCCGTCTCAAGCCGGCAATTCTAATTTCACGCGGCGAGGATGCCGCTTCTACTAATCAAATCATACGTTCTCGCCAAAATTAGAGTTGCGGGTCTCAAGCGCATTTCAGCCGGAAAGCATGGCGCTATCCTTCCGGCTGCAGCTTCGCGAGCAGGGTCAGCAACCGGCCGGTCATTTTTGGCGCGGCGTCATCCTCGAGCCTGCTGGAGCCGATCCAGGTCTCGTACCCGCCGAGCGCGTGCTGCTCGACGGTCGGCAGGTATCCGAAGTAGCCGTGCGCGTGAGAAACAACCAGAGTCGGTTTGAACGGGCTGCGGCGCTTGATCTCCAGCCCGATCTCGCAAAAGGTGTCGTTCGGTAAGGTCGCGATCCCGAGGCCGCCGATGCGGAAGGCCTGGAGGGGGAAGCCCCAGCGGGCCGGCATGGCGTTCATCCGCACGAGCCGTTCGGCGTAAAGGCCTGACCATGTTTTCGGAGACTCGCCGGGCGGCAGGTCGGCAAGAGTCTTGCGGGCCCATGCCAGCTGCCCGGGCGTAGGGCGGCGGAACGGGAGATCGATCTTTCCGAACGACACGCCGAGCGGCACGCGGTCGCGCCACGACAGGGTCTGATAGACCGCGAAGACCCGCTGCGCGACGTCCTCCGCGACGATCCGCATTTGCGCGTAGGGCGGCTGTTTCTTCGGGGGGGACGAGGTGTCGATGTTGTTGATGTCGCCGCTGGCCCCGTTGCTCATGATGGAAACGAACCGCGGATACCGAGGCTCCTGCCGGTCGGCGCCCAGGAGCTGCCGGATGCGGTCGTTGAATATTCCGTAATAGTCGGCCGAGATGTCGGAGGAGGGGTTGCCCCCCACATAGTGTAAAGCGTAATTCGCGAAAAGGGCGATAGGGCGTCCCGTTGCTGACTGCACGGCGAAAAATCCGATTTCCGGGTCAACCGGTCCGGCGGGCTTCACGCGGTTCGGGTTGAGTACGCCCGGGTTCATTTTCACCACCTCGTTGGTGTCGCCGAAGGGATTGGCCGGGACAGTCCCGGGTTTCATGTGCCAGCGGCGGTTGAAGACATGGCGCGGTTCGGCGGCGACGCCCCATCCGATGCGGGCGGGTTCGAGGTTGTTGATAGCGCAGCGCACCGTGTCCGCGATCCGGCTGACCAGCGCCTCCTGCACCCCGTTCAGTTCCGGCGTGACGACGAACCGGTCGCCCACCACATCGTGCGAGGTGTGGGTGTGTGTCGCTGAAACGAGCACATTGCCCGCAGGCAAGCCCGTTTGCTGTTCGATCCTTTGCCGTGCGGCCTCGCTCACGTGCCACATGATGTCCAGAACGTCGCACACGACCAGCGCCATGCGGGTTTGGCCGTCATCCAGCGCCAGGCACCGCACCCACAGGTCATCATGCACATGCCGCGCGGGATAGGGCAGGAATCCGCTGTACATGCTGGTACCGAGCGCCGGCGTGATATTGCCTCGAGCGGCTCCGGCGCGCAGGATGCCGGGAGCGCTGTCCGCCGCCGCGGAAGGCAGGGCGCAGAGACTCAGCGCGCTTGCCGCGAACACCGCCAGTAATGCTTTTTTCATATTTACTCTTCCTCCAAAAAATGCATAGTTGCGACATGGTTGCATATGGTTAGCGGCAAAGCAAGTCCGTAAAGCGGGGCGTGACGGCGGTCTATTGCAATCGCCGGGCGTTTTAGGCGTTCACGTTCGCTTGCGCCGCTCGGCATATTTTGTTATTTTGAAAAGCATAGGAATCGAACAGGGGGGGCGTTTCTTCCCCGGAGGAATTTGGAACGGGTAAATGCAGGGTAAAGGGCAGAAAAGATGAAGCAGAACAGACGTGAATTCATGACCGGGGCGGCTTGGATGGGCGCGGCGGCGCTTTCGGCGGGATGCATCAGCAAGGGCTCTGGTTTTGCCGGTCTCGGCCGCGGCGCGGGGGCGCCGATGCACGGATTCCGCGTGGCGCCGATGAAGAAGGTGCGCGTGGGCGTGATCGGCGTGGGCTCGCGCGGCACGGGGGCTGTGCGCCGTATCGCGCAGATCCCCGGTTGTGAAGTTACGGCCATGAGCGACATCAATCCGAAGCGACTCGACGAAAACCAGGCGTGGCTGAAAGAACGCGGATACAAGGCGCCCAAGGAATGGAGCCGCAACGGTGACGAGGAAGCGTGGAAGGGCCTCTGCGATTCGGATGTCTGCGACGTCGTGTACTCCGTGACGCCGCGGCCGCTGCACGCGCCGATCAATGTCTATGCGTTGGACCACGGCAAACACGTCTTCCAAGAAGTGCCGGGCGCGTTCAACCTTGAGGAATGCTGGGCTACGGTCGAGGCTGCGGAGCGCAACCGCCGCCACTGCATGATGCTCGAGAACTGCACCTACGGCGAAGAGGAGATGCTCGCGTTCAATCTGATCCACAAGGGCAAGCTCGGCGAAATCGTCCAGGCGGAGGTCGGTTATCAGCACGACCAGCGCTCGCTGCAGTACAAGCCGCGCGACGGACGATTTTGGCGGATCGATCGCCACCTGCACCACCACGGCAACTACTATCCGACGCACGGGCTGGTCCCGGCCGGGCGCTGCCTTGACATCAACCGCGGCGACCGCTTCGAATACCTCGTCTCGATGGAGACCAAGTCGGCGTCCTTCGAGCAGTTCGGGCGCGACCACTTCCCGGCTTCCGACTGGCGTCACAGCGCGAAGATGGTAAAGGGCGACATCAACATGTCGATGCTCCGCACCGCGATGGGTCGAATTGTCACGCTCATACACAATGTCTGCACGCCGCGGCCTTACGACCGCGGCAACCTCTACATGGGCACGAACGGCATTTTCCGCAGCTATCCGTCGCTGCTCATGGCGTGGGAGGAGAAAACCGGCGACAATGGCGCGCACCAGTACTTCCCCGCCGATAAAGCGCTCAAGATCAAGGAGGAATACCGGCATCCGTTCTGGAAGGTCGCGGGCGAGATCGCCAAAAAAGTGGGCGGTCACGGCGGCATGGACTTCGTGATGGACCTGCGCTGGGCGTACTGCCTGCAGAACGGGCTCCCGCTGGACACGGACGTATACGACCTCGCGACATATTCGTCCATTGTCGAGCTCACTGAAAAGAGCGTCAACGCCCGCTCGGCGGCGATAGACTTCCCGGACTACACCCGCGGCGGATGGAAAGCCGCGAAACCTTTCACTGTGGACGAGATCGACATCGGCAAGTTCGATTTCGGCGCGGGTGTCCTCAAGGGGTAGGCGGAGTCGGGCGCGGTTCAGCTAAACGGTGCGATTTTCGCCGTCATAACGCATAGCAAGTCAGCGTGATATTGAGAGGGCCGGGCGGGGTGACCGGGCCGGGAGGGGTTGGATATGGTGAACCGAAGGGATTTTCTTAAAGGCTCGATCATCGCGTCCGCGGCATCGGCATCCGGGGCCGCAGGCGTTCAAGCGGCGGCAAAAGAGACGCGGGCTCCCCGGGCTTGGCCGGTGCCTCTGATCGCGTCGGCGCCGGTGCTCCAGAATGCGGCCGAGACTTCGATGGGCGTCTCGTTCGCGGTGAGCGCGGACGCGAGCGGGTGGGTCGAGTATTCCAAGTTTCCGGACATGAGGGACGCTGCGCGGGCCTTTTCAGGCGGCAGCGGCCTCATGACAATCCACGATAAGGTCGCCCTCGTCCGTGTGACAGGTCTCGAACCGGCGACAAAATATTATTACCGCATCGGCGCGGACCGCATAGAATTCAAGGGCGGCTACGCGATGAAGAACCTCGGCGCGGAGACCGGGCCAAAGGTCCATTCGTTCACCACGCTCGGCTCCGCGGCGTCGGGATCTTTCTGTGTCATCAACGACACACATGACCAGAAACCGGCTCTCGATCTGCTTTTGTCGAAGCTCGCGGAGATCAAGCCGGCGGCGGTGATCTGGAACGGTGACGCTTGCAACACAACAGAAAAAATCGAGCAGGCGATCGGCATTTTCATCAACACCCACGAAAAACACCCGGAATATGCGGCGGACACGCCTTACATGTTCATAAACGGCAACCACGATTACCGCGGGCGCTTCAACCGCAGGCTCAATGATCTCGTGATGTTCCGTGACGCGGCGGAGCGCAAGGGCGAATACGCGGAACTCGGGCGCAATTTTGTTCAACGGCTGGGCGACATCGCCCTCATCGGTCTCGACACGGGGGAGGATAAGCTCGACACCAATCCTGTTTTCGCGGGCATTTTCAAGATGAAGGGTTATCGGGAGAAGCAGGCGCGCTGGCTCGCGGAAGCCATAGAGACGGAAGCTGTGAGGGGCGCGAAGTTCAAGATCGCGTTCTGCCACATCCCGCTTTTCGATTCCGATCCGCGGCACAATCCGGGGGACGTCGCTCCCGCCGACAAGGATCCGAGGTACACGCACGATTTCGCGATCTGGCAGCGCACCTGCGCGAATCTGTGGGGTCCGTTTTTCGAGAAGGCCGGCGTGCAGCTTGTCATTGCCGGGCATCAGCACCGTTTCCGCTATGACGCGCCGGCCGCGGGCCGCAAGTGGGCGCAGATCGTGGGCGGCGGACCGGAACTCGGCGTCGGCGGGTACGGTGGCGCCGCGCGCCCTGACGCCGGAAGGTTCCCTACGGTGATCGAGGGCAAGGTTGCCGGAGGCAGGCTGGTGGTCACCGCGCATGACGTTTACAACAGGAAGATCGCCGGCGAGTATGTGTTTGCATAAGGAAAGACAGGCGCCGGCCATGCGAACCGGAAGGTTTCCGTTTCCGGGTAAGAGCGTATGGTTACGCTGACCGCGCGCCGCAGAAGTTCGGCATGGGAAAAACAATTATATTGCCGCTTGCGTTTGTGCTGCTAGCGGCGGGCGCGGCGGAGGTGCCTTTCACCCGCACGGTTTCGCGCGCGGCGAAACCCGGCGCGCGGGCGCGGCGGCTGGAAAAAACGCTCATTTTCGCGGAACGTCAGCTCTACGGTCCGTTCCAGAATCTACTGCACCGCTACACGGACCGTCCGCTTTTCCTCGACGTCACGCTCCGCGACGACCCGGAAATCGGCAGTTACGCCGCGTTCTTCCGCGATATCGAGATACTGCGTAACGCCGGTCTCGACGGATTCGGCTCTCTCGATTATTTCAATGTGCATCGTGCCCAGCTCAAGTTACTGGGCGAACGGCCGCCCGCACCCGGTTATTCCCAGATGATCGTCTTTCCCGGTTACTGGGCTGAAAGCCGCTATGCGGAGGTCAAGAGCATGATCCTCGACGCTGAGAAATCGCCGTTCACGACGCGCCTCGACGGTAAACTGCTCATGTGGTGTTACGGCAACGGCACTGAAGCCCATGAGAAGTGGGCGCGGCGGTTACTCGCGGACGAGGATATCCCGCCGTTCCTTTTCATAGGCGACATGCCGTTCCTCGATATTTACACGGCCTTCGGCAAGTATGAAAAAGGGAAAAAACCGCAGCGGATACCGCGGGAAATTGTCGAAGCCTTCCGGGGAAAAGTGGCGAAAGCCGCTGAAGCTTTCGACGGTTTCCAGCTCTGGTGCACCGAGTATTATCCCGATCACATCGGTGAATACCCGCGTCATTCCCTGAAGACGGACATCTACCGCAAATATCTCCTGCCGGTCGCGCAAGAGGTGATGGGGCGTCCGGAAAACAAGGGAAAGCTCTTCGGAACGTATCTCCGCAACGGATATGTCAATCCCTTCGCCGGAACGACGGACGGGGAATACGGAACGGAGACCCTGCGCAGTTATCTCGACGAGATACTGCTTGTCAATCCCGACGTGCTGATGCTCTTCGAGTGGAACGAGGCCAACGAGAACACGCATTTCCAGCCCACCGTGGCGCACGGACGCACGTGGGAGCGGGTTCTCGCCTATTATCGGAGCGCGCTCGACCGGACACCGCCCGCGCCGCGGCCCGGCGACGACACGACGGTGCCTAACCTCGTCCTGAGTGTCCGTCAGGCGCTCAAGCTGGGCGAGCCCTATCACCTCGAGCTTTTGTATCTGCCTGACGGCGCCACAGAAAAGGAGTTGACCGCGCGCGTGACGCTGAAGGATGCCGCCGGCCGCGTGTTGGTGACGTTCCCGGTCGAAAAGATACCTACCGGCGAGTTGCTCGCGATTAACTACCGTTTGCCCTCGGAGTGTCTGGCCGATAGCGACTCCGTAACGGCTGAACTCGAAACCGGGTACGGCGAGCGGAAGAAAATCTGGCGCGGTTTCGATTCGACGCGTCTGAGCGCCACGACCTGTCGCGATTACCTCTATTCGCACCATCCGCTCCGCGAACTGATTGAGCCCGAAACGCATTCTTTCGAAATCCGACCCGCGCCCGGGGAGGAAGCCTACGCGATCTCCGCCGCGTTCGTGTGCGGCGAGAAACTCGCCGCGCTCGAAGTTCTCGACGGCCTCGAGGAGGTCGCCGCCGCAGACAGGGAAAACGTCTTCGACCGTGCTAAATACGCGATTCTGCGCGGCAGGTTCACATCCCTGATCCCCTCCCGTTTCGGCGATGGCGCTGCGGCGGTACTGAAAGGAACGGCGAAAACGCCCGGCGCGCCCAACGCGATCCTAAAAAGCGGGCATTACGCATGGGAGTCCTTTGGCGTGCGCGGTAAAGAGGGCGACATCTGGAAAGTGACGTGCCATTTCGGCGGCGGCACGGGCACGTTCTTCGCGCTTGTCCCGAAAGAAGAGCTGGCGGGCGCGAAAATCGTTTTCGACTTAGAAAAACTCGGGATTGTTGAATGCGCGCTTGACGAGGCTCACAGTCTCGGCAAAAAAGGTATGGAACTCAAGGACACCGCCCGGCTCGACTTGGAACGCCTTGACGATCTCGCCGATTATCCTAAGCCGGTCGGCGAGCCGCAGGCGGAAATCCGCGTGACGCTGCCGAGCGCGAACCGATTTCCGGCGTACCAGCTCCGGGCGGTTACGGCATCGGGGAAAGTG
>JAQWAM010000061.1 GCA_028707675.1 Kiritimatiellia bacterium
GCAAGCATGTTTACAACAGCGCCGTGGGTATCACCCGGAGTGCGGACGGCTCGACACTGCTCATCGGCCGGAACAGTCGGGACAAGGAAAGCAAGCGCAATACAGGTTGGGCCGTCATAGTGCGGAAAGCAGAGATTGCGGCAAATTGAAGCTTAAACCTAAAAGCGCCCGTGGTTTATCACTTCCCTATCGCGTGGCGTCCATGATGCCGCGGAAGTAACCGATGGACTCCGCGATGCCCAGCAGAGGATCGTTCATGTCCTTCTCGTACTCAAGACTGCAGGCGCCCGCATAGCCCGTCTTGCGCACGGCGCGCACAAACGCCGTCATGTCGATTTTGCCGCGCGGCATCTCGATTCCGCGCCCGCTTTTGTCCGGGGCGGTCACGTTTTTGATGTGGAGGTCGTGAATGCGGTCCGCGTAATCGGTCATGGCCTTGACCGGGCAGCGGCCGCCGTCGCGGAACTGGTGCCCGATATCCAGACACAAGCCGACACGCTTGTCCATGCCCTTGATCATCTCAATGCCGCTCTCGGCGTTCGGGAAAAGCTCCGGCATGTCCGGCCCGTGGTTGTGGATGGCGTACTTGATGCCATACTCACGCACCTTGGCGTCGATCAGCTTAAGCAAATCCGCAGAAGCCACGCGTTTTTTCCCGACAAATTTAAAAGGCACGCCGACCAGAACCTTGACACCGACGCGTTTGGCATACGCGAAAGCGTTGTTGACCGCTTCCTCGCTTGACATATAGATCGGGCCGACGCCATATCCTGTGACGCCGAAGCTCGCGCACTTCTCATGAAAAGCGGCAATCTCTTCCGCCGTGCTCTTAATAGGCAGATGAAAATCCTTGATGCAGAGATAATGCACATCGACTTTTTTGAGCATCTCCAAAGTCTGATCCAGATTAAATTTATGGAAAGTGTACCCGGCAATAGCCAGCTTGAAGCTGTCGCCGCCCGCTTGTGTTTGTTGAGCCTTGGCGGTCATGAGGGCAGGCGCGCCCGCCGCAGCGGCTAACCCCAATCCGGCCCGCTTGAAAAAAGTTCGTCTAGTTGTCATATCCAGTTCTCCCAATGCGGGCATTGCCCGCCATACAAATCAATCTCACACAAAGGCACAACGGTCACAAAGGCTTCTGTTCAGTCTGGCGTATCAAAACCTTTGTGCCCTTCGCGGCTTATTGTGAGAAACAATTTGTTTTTTTGTTGTTGTCAGGTCGTCAGGCACTAACCCGGGTGCGATTGAATCGCGCCCGTGTCACACTTCGTAGCACCAGCCGTAACGATCCGGTATCTCGCCATACTGTATGCCCTGAACCGTCTCGTAGAGTTTTTGCAGGACCGGGCCGCAGCCCGAGCCGGATTCGCCGATTCGGATCACGGTCTCGCCGCGGCGGATTTCATTGACCGGCGTGACCACCACCGCTGTGCCGCACGCCGCGACCTCCGCTAACTCGGCAAGCTCTTCGAAAGGCACCTGGCGCACCTCCACTTTCAGCCCCATATCAGCCGCCAACGTTTTGAGCGTCTCATTGGTCACGCTTGGCAGGATCGAGCGCGAGGCCGGCGTCACATACCGGTTGTCTCGGGTTATGCCGATGAAATTGGATGTGGCGAACTCCTCGACATACTTGTGCTCGCGCGCGTCCAGATACAACTCCACCGGGTATCCCTCCTTCTTGGCCTTCTCGTGCGCGTACAAGCTAGACGCGTAATTGCCTGCCGCCTTGACATTGCCGACACCCAAAGGCGCGGCACGGTCAAAATCGTCGTAGATCAGCGCCTTTACCGGTTGCAATCCGCCCTTGTAGTAAGCCCCGACCGGCACCACCAGCACGATAAAGGTGTATTCTCGCGCAGGCGCCACCCCGATCTGCTCGCCGGAACCTATCAGAAGCGGACGCACATAGAGCGAGCCGCCGGTTCCATAAGGCGGAACGTATTCCTCATTGGCTCGGATCACGCGCTTGATTGCATCCAGAAACAAATCTTCCGACACCTCGGCCATACACAGACGCCGTGCTGTGAGCGCCATGCGGCGGGCGTTCTCGCGCGGGCGGAAGACCCGCAAGCTGCCGTCTTTGCAACGGAAAGCCTTCAGACCCTCGAAAGCCGCCTGTCCGTAATGCAGGCAGGCCGCGGCGATGTGCATCTTGAAAAACGGCTCTTCGACCATCTCGCCTTGATCCCACTTGCCGTCGCGCCAGACATACCGCACATGACACCGCGTGTCCATGTACTTGAACCCCAAACTGCCCCAATCGATATTCTGCATACTTTTGCCTCTATCCGGCTTTTTTAACAAGCCCCCACAAAAAAACGATGTAACTTTACCGTTTTTCACATGCCACTTGCAAGCCTGAGCGTAGCGGCGCGGCAATTCTACTAATCAACCATACTTTCGCGCCGTAACATATATTTGGTAGTGTTACAATGCGCTCTGTAATATCATGTCAAATCAGCGGTAGTGACTTTACCTGAAAGGAAGAAACATGAATCACAAACTTGACTTCATCTGGACGCGCCGGAGTGTCCGCGCCTTCATCCCCGAACCGGTTGCGGAAGACGATGTGCAGGCTATGCTGGAGGCCGCGATGGCAGCGCCCTCGGCCTGTTGCCGAGATCCCTGGGCCTTCATCGTCCTGCGTCAGGCGCCAGCCCGCAAGGCGGTCGCCGCCTGTCTGCCCAATGGCGGATTTCTGGCGGACGCGCCGCTGGGCATTATAGTCTGCGGCTCTCAGAAACGCGCGCACGCGGAAAGCCTCTCATACCTGCTGCAAGACTGTTCCGCAGCCATCGAAAACATCCTGCTCGCGGCGAACGCGCTGGGGCTGGGCAGTTGCTGGCTCGGCATCCATCCGCGCGAGGAGCGCATCGCCGCTCTTCACGAGGCGCTGGACTTCCCGTCCGATTGTCTGCCTGTCGGGGCCATTGCCATCGGCCGCCCCGCGTCAAGGCCGGAGCCCCGCACGCGTTTCGACGCAGCCAAGGTCTACGACGGCGATGTGATCCTGAAGCCATAGCCGGGAGGCGGGATTCTCCTTCGCCTTGCTGGCTGCGGCGGACAAGCATACACAGCCGTCGTGTGAATCGATTGATTCGATTGAATCAATCCACTCGTTCACGGAACATCCAGTTTCAGCCGGTAGAATCCGGCGGGGGGTTGCAGCGGTATCCGGTAGAGGACCTCCTCGCGCTGATCCGGCAACGGCTCGCGGTAGAGCAGCGTTCCCTCAGACGGCGTCCACATCGCTTCCAGCAGATTCGTGGTGGCGTTGACCGAGATCGCCGCATCCTCGACCCGCGGATCATAGGTGTATCCCAGATAGAGGTAGCCATCAGCCAGAGCCATATCCAATTCGGTGGGATCAGCCAGCCACGGATCCGTGCCCAGCGCGCGCTCCAAGGCGTTGGGAATGCCGTCCCCGTCCAGATCTTCGCTGTTCTGCGCCGCGTCCACCTCGATCTCGAACACGCGCAATTCGCGCACGCCGGACGCGGTGTAGCAGGCGGACACGCGGGCCAGCCCGTTGCTCAAGGGCACGATGCGGATGTCCGTATACTTGCCTCCGGGGCTGGATGCCAGTTCCGCGCCGGCAACCGTCGCCGCAGCCACATCGAGGCTGCTGGCGTACAGCCCGCCCAACCGGGACCAGACGTTCAGCAGGCAGCCGCAGTCCGGAAGCCACCCGTTGGCCAGGTCGTCAACCGTGCCGGCCACAGCGGTAAGGTTGGTGACAAACGGCCACATCAGCGGGCCTTCCCGTCCGTCCCAGTCGTACGCCGGGTTTAGCGGATCGCGCAACGGGTCCGGCACGTAGGCGTGCAGCAACAGGTCGCCGCCCTCCGTCAGGACGGTCGCGAAGAGCCACTCTTCTTCGGGTTCCGGACACAGGGCGAGCCGTCGCGAGGAGGCCGCCGTGACCGGCCGTTCGCTCTCGCCGCCGGGAACCGCTCCGCGCCAGCCGTCCCAATAGCGAGAGGCGACCTCGCCGCTGTCGCGCGCATACACGATGCGTCCGGGTTCGGGGCTGTCCCGCCCGACTGCGGCCAGGGCGATGTCGCGCCGGCCAGCGATGGCCTGCACGGTCTGCGGCGCGCCCCAACTGTCGGACGAGGCATCATAACCCACCGCGCGCACGGCCGTTTCCGTTGATTCGGCGTAACGGGGCGACTGGATGTAGACCAGGCTGTTGGTCAACGCGGTCTCGAAGAACGCCATTTCGCACAGGTGGCTGTGCAACTCGGCCACTTGCCGCGCGGACTGCCACGCGGTCCCGTCAAACCGTGCGGCGTGCAGCACCGAGTACGCCTCGAGATTGGACAGGAGACCGGGACGCTCCTCCCAGATCAGAAGGACGTTTCCGGCCGGGAGTTCGACGAGCAGAACCTTGCCGAGCCCCTCGACATCCGTCGCGACGGGCACGGGCGCGGCAAAGCCGTCGCCCACCGCCAGGCTGACCACGAGATCCGTGCGCCCCAGGCTCTGGTCTTACTTGCCGAAAGCCAGCCGTCCGCCGCACAGCGCGTAGGAGGATCCTTTCGGCAGATTGCGCACCACGGCCGGACGCGTCCCGGTAAACACGGTCGAGGCTATCGGACGTTCAACCGTGTTCACCGTGAGATCGGCCATGGTCAGCAGGCTATCGGTGGTGAACTGGTGGTCGATGCGCGCGAGGTTGATGGTCCAGTCTTTCTCGATCTCCGTGATGTAGGCGTCGAGCTTGGAGCGAATGAAGGCGTTGACGTCGCCTTGGACGCGCTTGATCGGGGGCCAGTCGCCGAACGTGTTGGGCGTGATCACCAGAGAGGGCTGGCCCGCCACCAGATCGTCTTCGTTACCCGTGATTTCGATGCCGGCGTGCACGTTGAGATGATCGCCGAGCCCCGAGCCCTCGAAGCCGGCCCCGAAACTCACGCCCAGCTTGAAATCGTTGGCATAGGCGCCGGAATTGTTCTCCTGGCCGCCGAAGCAGTGACGGTTGGGCGTCAACTGCAGATCGTCCGCCCGCGTAAGAATAGGGCGGGTCACCAGCGGATCGGGCTCTCCGACCTCAGCGGCCCTGCCCGGTTCCAAGGTGCGCCAGGTGCTGGTGTTCTGGATGTTGCCGCCCGCGTCCAGCCGCCCGTACAGCTTCAACGCGCCGGTCTTGTCCGCCAGCATCAGCAGCGGCCCGACGTACGGCAGCTTTCCGGTCATGCCTTCAAGATTGTAGCGGAGGGTCAGATCCAAGCCGGCTCCGACCGAGGTGCACACTTCGCGCTCCGCCCACAGACCGCCCGCGAGTGCCGTGCTGCGCCGCGTCGAGGCGTTGCCGAAGACCTTGTTCAGGCTGCCCTCGATGCCGATTTTCTTGAGAAAGGCCGGCGCGTAGTCTTCCAGATCAATGTCCTCTTTGCCGATGCTGCCGCCCACCTCGAAGGAGAGGGTTTGGCTTTGTCCGTTGAATTCGATCTTCGCCTCGGACTCGAACTGCATGCCAAGCAGCCCCGGGCCGATGCTCAGGCCTCCTTTCGAAGGCGCGTCGGCACCCTCCTCCCAGGCCACGCCGAGGCCGTACGTGTAGGTCAGATATCCGTCCTCTTCCGAGATCCCTCCCGAGAGCGAGGGCAGCGCGGAGAGCTTGCCGTCGGGCACTTTGGAGAGATAGGACGACTTCAGGTCCGCGTATGCGCCCTGCGCGGCGGAGGCGCTGGCCAGCGAGTCCGCCGCGAAGGCCAGCCAGCGCGGCAGCTTGACCGAGGTGATCGGGTTCTCGCCGAGCGCGAGCATGGCGCAGGCACCCGCCTCCGAACGCGCCACGAGCATAGGAGCCAGCGTGCCGGGACGCAGCGTCGCCACGCTCACCGTGCCGGTCGCGGCCACCTGCGCACCGGATTCGCCCGTCTTCAGCTTCACGACCACCTGCCCGCTCTCGGCCATCTGGTCGAGCCAGAGACGGATCTTTTCGGGGTCGGTCTGCGGAGGCAGATGGCTGTCGCTCAGCGGAAAATAACTCTCGGGCGTCGCGGCGAGATAGACTTCATAGGTGCCCTGTCCGGTTTTCCGGCGCGTGTCGACCAGCCAGACCTCCGTGACCGCGTCGTCCCACGCATGGCTCTCGACCGAACCCGGAGAACCGTCAGAAGTGTCCGCCTGTTGGACCTCGTACGCTTGCGCGGGTACGCCTGCGGTGGCGCTGACGGTCAACTGCACCGCCGCACCGGTTTCCGCCTCGTCTTCATTGCCGGCGGACTGCACGCCGTGCAGCACAAAACCCTGCCGATCCCACGAGTCGTTCGCGACGGTCAGCGTGGCGGGCACGAGCGGGATGTCGCCCAGAGACACGGTGAAATAATTGTCGTTGGTACCGGTCACGCGAGAGCCGAACTCGTACCGCTTCCTGAACGGAAGATAGCCGGTGGCGTTGACGCTGACCAGATGTCCGTCGAAGGAGTTGAAGACGCTGAGGCTGAACGCACCGGCCCCGTCACTCTTGTTTTCCAAACCCATGGTGGTTGCGTTGCTGCGCCTGATCTCGACGTTCGCACCCTGAATCGGCAATCCGCTGAGCGCGTTCTTGACGCTGCCGTTCACCAGCACGCGCGGTCTGCAGTAGAGTTTGGCCGTCACCAGCAACGGCGAGTTGGTCGGGTTGACGTCGTAATGGATGCTGTTGTAACTGTACCGCTGCCAGGCCGACGGCGCGTCGTAGTCCCAATCGACAGACACGCTGGTCTCGAGTCCGTCGTAATGGCACGGGGTCTCCATCGGTTCGCCGTTTTTCTTGAACGGAAAACCCTCTATGGTTTCCGCTGGGTTGTCGAAATTGACGGCGACGACATCCATGTCGTAAGGCGCCAGCGGCAACTCGGCGGGCAACTGGCTGATCGTGTTGACGACATACGGCCCCGCGCCGGGCACGGCATAGAGATTCCGGGTCCCGTCATGCAGCGTGAACGGGAAGTAATACGTGTCGACACGCGCGGCATCTACGGAATAGCAATAGTAAACTCTCCCGGGATGGTCTTTGAACGCCACGTATTGCGGCAAGGTGCTGGTTTGCGCTGGCGTCTCGTCCCCATCGTAGTAAATCACGCTGATGGTCGGTTTGTCG
>JAQWAM010000062.1 GCA_028707675.1 Kiritimatiellia bacterium
GCTGCGCCGGTCCTTGAACAGCAGGAGCGACACCGCGTTGGCCGAGCACTTCCTTTCGCGGGCCAGCGCCTTGACTTCCATTCCTCCCAGATAACGGGCCTCCACCATCTCGCGCATCACACCTGACAGTTTCCGCATGCACCTTTCGAGGAAAGCCATGTCCTGATCGGTTTCCTCCAGGACAACTGCGGCGTCAGACGCGACAAGCTCGAAAAAGGATTGGTCCGCAAACGTCAGGCGGCTGCGGGATTTGCGTGTGCGGTAAGAAAGAACCTCGAAATACACGATGCTCTTGGCCCAGGGCATAAAAGGCCGGGACGCGTCATAATCCGGCAGCGCCCGCAATATCTTGAGGTTGGCGTCCTGCAGCACGTCCCTGGCGTCCTCGGTGTCCCCCACCAAAGCGCACACATAGGCGAAAAGCGCGAACTGCGCCTTGACCAACAACGCTTGCGCTCCTGCCTCATGACTGTCCGTGCCGCATTTCATAAAACTCTCTGCATAATATAGACAGTTCTACCCCGAATCTTTCCCGAATCCGCCCCGCCTTGACTTTGCCGGAGAAAAAGCGTATACCATAAACGCAAATGCATCAAGAATCATCTTACGGGCGACACGGCGGACGCCCCCGGCGATCTTCTTTCCGCCGCAAGAACCGCCACCCGGGGCTTGCCGAACGCGATATCCCGACAAAAACACCGACTCCGAAAGGGAAAATACCGGAGGTTTTCGCCGAGAACATCTTCGGCAAACTGCACCCTTTGATCCAGCACGCCGTGGCCGAAGCTGAGTATGTAAACCCCACGCCCATCCAGGAGCAGGCCATACCGCACCTGCTTGAGGGCAAAGACCTCTTGGGCTGCGCCCAGACCGGAACCGGCAAAACCGCCGCTTTCCTGTTGCCGATCCTGCAGCGCCTGACCGACACCCCTAAGTCAGAAGACGCGCGGGGCCCGCGCGCCCTGATCCTCGCGCCGACCCGTGAACTGGCCGCGCAGATCGCCGCCAATGTCACGACCTACGGCAAATTTCTGGGCATCCCCTTCGCGGTGGTGTTCGGCGGGGTCAGCCAGTTCCCCCAGGTCGCCGCCTTGAAGCGCGGCGCGGACATTGTCGTGGCCACCCCCGGGCGCCTGCTGGACCTGATGGAACAGGGGCACCTGCGGCTGGACGGGATTTGCGAATTCGTGCTCGACGAGGCCGACCGCATGCTGGACATGGGGTTCCTGCCTGACATCCGCCGCATTATCGGCAATCTGCCCGCGGAACGGCACACGCAGTTCTTCTCGGCCACCTTGTCGCCCGAGATATCGCGGCTGGCCAAGTCAATTGTCAAGGACCCTGTACACATCACCATCTCGCCGGACCAGCCGACGGTCGACAAGATCAACCAGAAGCTGATGTTCGTCGAGCGTGTTGACAAAGACAAGCTACTGGTAGAATTGCTGACGGGCCACCCGGAGTTCGACAAGGTTCTGGTTTTCGCGCGCACGCGTCACGGCGCCGACAAGATCGAACGGAAGCTTGAGCAGGCCGGCATCAGCGCGCGGGCGATACACAGCGACAAGACGCAGCGTGTGCGCACCGACACCCTGGCGGCTTTCCGGAAAGGCCGCGTCCGCGTGCTGGTGGCCACCGACATCGCCTCGCGCGGTATCGACGTCGACGGGATCACGCATGTGGTCAATTTCGACCTGCCGGAAGAGACGGAATCGTATGTCCACCGCATCGGCCGCACGGCCCGCGCCGGCGCCGCGGGCGCCGCCGTGTCATTCGTCAGCCCCGAAGAGCGCAATCTGCTGCGGGCGATCGAGCGCATGATCCGCAAGGCCATCGACATTGACAAGGAGCACGCTTTCCACTCGGAGCGGGCTGAAAAAGCCGCGGGCAAGGCGGCCCAAGGCGGCGCGAACCTGCCCAGACCGGCGTGGGCGGCCGGCAAGAACCGTCCGCCGCGCGCGCGGAGCGCCGATGAAGGCAACCGGCGGCGCTCGGCTTTCAGCCATAAAGGCCGCGGACAGCCGGACTATCGCCAAGGCCCCCGCGAAGAGCGCGGCGGCGGCCAAGGCCGCGGACAGGCGAACCACCGCCCGCGCTTGCGGGATGAAGAGCCCCAGTCGGGCTCGGCCTCGTCGGACGTCCGGGAGAAACACCGCCCGCGCGCGCGCTATGAAGAGCCTTCCCGCGTCGGGAATGACCGCGTCCGGGCGCCGCAACGACAGAACACTCGGGACGCATTGCCTCCGCCGCCACGGGAAGAGAGCGAGCGCCGTAAGCCGGGGAAGCGCCGTTCTCGCCCGGAACAAGCCCCCGCAAGCTCGGGCTCTGGCCCGCGCTGGTTTGACAAGCCGTTCCAGAAACACTCTAAACGGGTTGCCGGCAGCACTGCGGCAAAACGCCCGAAACATTAAGCCCTGACCGCCAGCAGGCCGTCTTGCAGCTCCAGGACCCGGTCGCACAGCGCGGCTGTCTCGGGAGAATGCGTAACCATCACCAGCGACAGATCCCGGGTGCCTGACAGCCCGAACAGCAGGTCCATGACCTGCGCCCCGGTCATGCGGTCGAGATTCCCCGTCGGCTCGTCCGCCAGAATCAATGAAGGCTGGTGAATGAGCGCGCGAGCCAGCGCCACACGCTGCTGCTCGCCGCCCGAAAGCTCCAGCGGCATGTGAGAGGCGCGGTCAGCCAGACCGACCTGATCCAGCAGATCCAGCGCGCGCTGCCGCGCCTGCGCCTTTTTTATGCCTGCGGCGCCGGTCATGGCCGGCAGCATCACGTTTTCCGTCACGTCCATCTCGGGCAAAAGGTGGTAAGACTGAAAGACCAGCCCGATTCGCGCGGCGCGGATGGCGGTGCGCGCGCGGGCCGACACGGCGTAAAGCGACTGCCCGCCCACATGCACCTCGCCCGCGTCCGGACGGTCCAGGCCGCCCAAAATGTGCAGCAGGGTGCTCTTGCCGGACCCGCTGCGCCCGACGACCGCCACACGCTCGCCGATATCTACGGAGAGCGTCGCGCCCTTCAGCACCTCTACCCGCTTGTGCGGCAGCACATAGGTCTTGAACAGCTTTAGCGCTTCTAAAATCATGCCTTCTCTCTCAACTCTTCCCTCTTCTCTCTTCTCTATCCCCTATTCACTCCTTGCGCAAGGCCGCCACCGGATCCATGCGGGCGGCGCGCCAGGCCGGCAGCATGCTGGCGACCGTGCAGAACATGATCACCGAGACGGCCACATCCAGCACCTCGCGCGGGACCACCCGCCAAGGTATCTGCGCGAGGCCGTAAATGCTCTTGGGAAACACCTCTATTCCCAGACGCGCCAACAGCGCCACCAGCCCTTGGAGATTGTGCAGTATCAGCAAGGCCGCGCCGATGCCCAGCGCCGTGCCGATCAGGCACTGGATCCAGCCGTGCAGCACGAAAGCCCCCATGACCTGCCTGGAGGAAAAGCCCAGGGCCTTGAGCAGGCCGATCTCGTCCGTTTTCTGAACCGTAAGCACAATCAAGGTATTGGTCACGCAAAAGATCGCCACCACGGTTATGAACATCAGCAGGATCACCATCATGTTCTTTTCAACCGCCAAAGCGTTGAAGAGCTGGCTGTCAACCTCCTGCCACGTCCGCACCGCATACATCGGCGCGAGGGCGCGCACATCTTCGACCACCCGCGCGAACTCCGCCATGTTCTGCGGGTGATCGGTTTTCAGATGCACCGAATAGACACCGGACTTCATGCCCATCAAGTCGCGCGCGACGGCGATCGAGGTTATCACGAACCCGGAATCGAAATCCCTCTGCCCGGACTCATAAATGCCCTTGACCGTCAGCCTTTCGGCGAAATAGACCTCGTCTTTGGTGACAAGGTTCATCGGGGAGTATACCATCAGGTCATCGCCGACGGCCACGCCCAGCTCGCCCGCCAAGTCAACACCGATCACCACCGCATCGCCCGCGATATCGAAACTGCCCGCGACCATACGGTCGAGCTTCATCACGCGCAAAGCGCGGTCGGGATCGGTGCCGATTATCAGCGGCGCGGACACGCGCCGACTGTGTTCCACCAGAACGCGCGTCTCAAGACCCGGAGCGGAAGCTGAAACACCCGGCACCATCTCCAGACGACGGCAAATATCCTCCTCGTTCTCGATAACGCCGCCGCCCAGCGGAGCGATCGTGATGTGCGGCTTGAAGTCGAGTATCTTCTCTTTCCACATGTCCCCGAAGCCGGTCATTACCGCCCGCACGATGATGATGATGGCGACGCCCAGCACCACGCCTACCACTGAAATCAGCGTGACAACCGACGTGAAAGACCTTGCCGGCTTCAGATATTTGAGCGCCAAAAAGAGAGGGAAGGGCATGGGGGTTCGTTGATTAGTACACTTCTCAGAGGTTGCCGGTGTCGACCTTGATGTCTTCCGAATCGACCGATGTCGCCGACAGCTCCTCCTCCACCTGCACGGCCTCCTTGCTGGTAGTCGGCAGGTAGCGGTAATAAACCATCAATTGCAGCGCGGCGAGGCACGTGTCCATCACAGGACGGTCGGAGTGGACGTCCACATTGGTCCACCATCCGATATCCTGCACGTTGCCCTTGGCGTCCTTGATCGCATTGCGCTCGATCTGCTGCGTCTTTACGTAACTGGGCTTCATGATCTTGTTCCAGTTCTCCCAGTGTTTGCCGCCCTCATGGAACTTGCACTGGGTGGCGTAATAATAATAGTACTGGGCAGAGCCGGTGTAGAACATGCGCTGTTCGGGCTTGAGCTGCGCCATGACTTTGCGTTTGACATAACTCATCGGGTTGTCGGTCTCGGTTTTCAGGTCTTCCTTCCGCACTTTCTTGATCTCTTCCGCTATCGTTGTGTAACACGAAAAGATCGGATGCCATGTGCCGATCATCTCAAGCGACTTTTTGACCTCGGGCTCGTTCGAAGCCCCCAGAAGCTGCATGCAAAGGGTTCCGACACTGGTAAGCCCGCCGCGTCCGGGGCTGGTGTAGCCGAAGCCTCCGGCCGGATGCGCGTTGGCTTTGAAGCCCTTGATAGCAAGTTTTATGGCCTTGTCAAGCCCGGCAACCTGCAACCTCGCCAGATGCGCTGCTTTGAGAGCTTGTGCGCACCATCCCATATATGAAGTGTCATCACGGTACTTGCCCGTCTCCTTGTCGGGATTCGGATCCATGTTGTAAGTCCAGCCGCCGGTCGGGTGCTGGCCCTTGATGATCAGATCAAGAGATTTCTCCGCGGCCACCTTGACATTCGGGTTAAGCGTCATGCCGTAAGCCTCACATAAGGCGTATGCCGCAATGGGGTGATCATAATTGCCGGGAATCCTGCCGGTGGTCTTGTTCTGGACTCTCATCAGATATTCAAGCGCGGCCTGCACGGTCGGGCCGAACTCCACTGACTCTCCCGGCTTCTCTCCATGTGACAGGAAGGTGAGGATCGCCAGACCGGTCATGGCGACTTTGTTCCTCGACCAAGAGCCGTCCTTGTTCTGGTTTTTCTTCAGCCAGCGCAAAGCCCGCAAAACCGCCTCTTCCGTATGCTTGTCGCCGCCGAACCGCACCAGTTGCGTGCCGCGGGTGCCGGTGTTGCGGGTGCTGCCATAGATGTTTTTTAGGATCACCGGGCTTTTGACCATCATGACCGCGTCGAAAGCCTGCGGCTGCGGACTCATCGGCTGATCAGGCGCATCCGACTGCACATCGACATCCGGGCTGTCGATCGGGATGTCAATGTCGATATCCTGTATCTGCTCTTCGGGTTTTTTGAACTCCTCGATCTTATCGAGATCTTTAAGCTCCTCGGCCTCCAAGACCTGGGTCTCGATGATTTGGTCCTCAATTGCGACACCGCTGGACATGACCACCAGCAGCCCTACCGCCAGCATCGGCAGCATGACTGCGGCAAAAGGAGCCGACAGGCGCTGCAGCTCTATTACCGCCAGCTTGTATGCCTTGGACTGCCGCGGCGCCTTGATGCCGGCGAACAACACCTTCATGCGGCTGATGAAGCTGTCATTCGTGTACATTCTGGCGATTTCCGCGAGATGTATGTCAACCTCGCTCATATCCACATTGCTGCTCATGTCAGAGTCCTCATCAAATGCTGAAAATCGACAGGTTCGTCATCTTGTACTTGTTACAGACATCCAGAACCTGAATCAGGAACGAATGCGGCGAGTCCGCCGTGCATTTAATTACCACCATGGCGCTTGTACTGTAACCGGACAAACGCTCAATGCAACGATCAAGCTCGGGCAGCCGCATCAGACGCCCGTTAAAAACGAAACCCTGCGGCGCGACCAAGACATTGATCAGCTCGGGAGGATTCTCTTTGATCCGCTCGTCTGTGCTCGGGGCGGGCCGCGCTGCCGAGAGCTTGGAGAATATATCCTCCTGCTTGAGCGTCACCACGAAGAAAATCAGCAGTTGGAACACGACATCGATCATCGGAGTCATATCCAGCTTCGGGGTTTCCCCCTTGTTTTGTTTGCGCTGATAAGCCATATCGGGTCTCTCCTAGTCGCTGCCGCTCTTATTCGCCTTGTGCTCCTGCACCGCCACGAAAGAAAGCTTCCATATGCCGGCCGCGGTGCATATGTCCATCACCTTCTTGACCTGATCATGCTGCGAACGCCGGTCAGCCTTGATATGCACCGGGAACTCGTTGCTTTTGTGCCGCGCGATCCGTTGCTTGATGATAGTCGTCAGCATGTCCGGCGAGAGGGTCGCGTTATGGATCGAAATCCTGCCGCGCCTGTCCAGCTCGATTTCGAGTGTGCTGGGCGGCATGTTGTCCTGTGTCAAAGTCACGCCGGGCTTGCCGTCCTCCAGAACTATGTCCGGATTGGCGTCAGTGGTCATTTTAAGCGTGACCACAAAGAAAATGATCAACTGGAACACCACGTCGATCATCGGCGTCATGTCCATTTCACACTGTTCAGTCGTTGACCTTCTGCCCATACTAAACCCCGTTTGCGTCTCAGCCCGCCTGTTTTTTAAAACCGCTCATATCCCGCCGCGCCGCCGCCGCGGCGCTTGGACGTCTGCCGGCCAAGAGACCGTCG
>JAQWAM010000063.1 GCA_028707675.1 Kiritimatiellia bacterium
CCGGTGACCAGTCCGCTCTGGCTGTGACGTCGAGGGTAAAGCCGGTAGAGTGCGATGAAAAGCAGCGCGTTGGCCGCGGATTCGATAATCTGGGTCGGGATGACCGGCAGGCTTTTCATGGCGTTTGGCGAGATGAGCGGTGGCACGGCATAGACTTGTTCCCACCAGGCGGGCGAGTTGCGCGGGAAGCAGACCCCGATGCAGGAGTCGGTGATCTTGCCGTAGCAGCAGCCGTGCAGGAAGCAGCCGACGCGGCCGAAGGCATGCCCCAGAGGCACCACGGCAAGCACCAGATCGGTGATCGTGAAAAGATTCCGCTTGTGCAAATAGGCGTAAAATAAAAGCACGACAGCGGCGGTGATAAAACCTCCGTAAAACATCAAACCGCCTTGGTCAAGACGGATGATGGCTAACAGATTGTCGGCGAATTCCGCAGTCCAATGCTCCATGACATAAGCCGCGCGAGCGCCGATAATTGATGAGAGCATCATCCATGTCAACAGACTGGTGAGGCGGTCGGCGTCTTGTCCGGTGCGGCGGCACAGGCGCACGGCCGCCTGCCACGCGAAAAGGAAGCCCAGGGCCATGCAAAGACCATAGGCGCGCAGAGTGATGGGGCCTAACTGGAAAAGTTCTGAATGCATAAATGCCTCTGTTGTTTATTCTGTTAATTATCTGCATCCGTCAGCGGGCGTAAATTCTTTTGCTGGCTGATTTCTCGTTGCAGTTTCAGTTTTACTGTCGGTCGCGCGAACGGTACCAGTCTTTGCGCGGCTCCTTGAATATCTCTTTCTTGAAAATCATGCGCAGGCTGTTCTGGCCCAGAGCGGACTCGGCCGCGGTGACGAAATCCGGAGTAGGCTCGACATTGAAAGCCTGATCCGGCTGGACGACGATCTTGCGCTTGTCGGGATAGATCAGGCAAATATTGATCGGCACCTTGCCCGGGTGGTCGCGCACGATGTCGCGAAGCAGTCCGATAAGCCGGATATGGCTGTTGTTGTCGTCGACTTGTATGGCAGCGACGACCTTTTCGCAAAAGAGGCGCAATCCGTCGCAGAGGGCGTAAACCTCTTCGGCGTAAATTTTGGGCTGCTCCTCGCGGTTCAGGTAACCACAAACCAGCACGGGTGTGTCGGGAACGCATGCGGCCTCGTATTTGCTAAAAGCTTTAGGAAAGACCAAGGCTTCGATGCTGGCGTCGCCGTCGTCGATCATAAGGTTGGCGTAAGGTTCCTTGGCCTGCCTGCTGATGCGGCGGGTGACCGAAGCGGCCATGCCGGCCACGCGGATTTCCTGCTTGTCAGCGACAGCGTCAATATTGGCCAGAGATACTGACTGGATGTCTCTGATGATCCGCCTGAAGCGTGTCAGCGGGTGGCCGGTCATGTAGACGCCCAGCAGCTCGCGCTCGCATGAAAGCCTTTCTTTCTCCGCCCACTCCGGGCAGTCGGGAAGATGGTCGGGAGCGGCCGAGCCGGCGTCTGAACCTGCGAGCATGTCGAACAGGTTGGTTTGGCCGCTGGCCTTCTCCCGTATTTTCTCGGCGGAGCGCGAGAGCGCGAAGTCGATATTGTTGAACAACCGCGCCCTATGCATTCCGAAGCAGTCCATGGCTCCGCATTTGATCAGCGCTTCCAGCACCCGTTTATTGACAGCGGCGGGATCCACGCGTTCGCAGAAATCCGCCAGTCCTTTGAAATCGCCGTTGGCCTTGCGTTCTTTGACGATCGTTTCGGCGGCGCCCTGTCCGACATTCTTGATTCCGGCCAATCCGTAAATGATCTTGCCGTCTTCCGGGATAAAGCGCTCGAAACTGCGGTTGACATCAGGCGCCATGACTTTGAGGCCCATGTTGTCCGCCTCGCTGACAAACCCCGGTAGTTTATCGAAGTTGCCGATCTCAGATGAAATTTGCGCGCACATGAACTCCGCAGGAAAGTGGGCTTTCATGTAGGCGGTCTGATAGGTGACGATGCCGTATGCGGCAGCGTGCGCTTTGTTAAAGCCGTATCCCGCGAATTTTTCTATATTGTCGAATATCTGTCCGGCACGATCGGCTTTGATTCCGTTGGCCTTCATGCAGCCCGCGATAAAGCCAGTGCGTTCCTTGGCCATTTCCTTGGGGTTCTTCTTGCCCATGGCCCGGCGCAGCATGTCAGCATGACCGAGCGAGTAGCCTGCCAAGACCTGCGCGGCCCGCTGGACCTGTTCCTGATAAACCATGATCCCGTAAGTTTCTTTAAGGATCGGCTCAAGCAGAGGGTGGTCGTATACGATCTTTTCCCGGCCCTTTTTGCGGCGCACAAAGGTGTCGATCATATCCATAGGCCCGGGACGGTATAACGCCAGAATAGCGATGATCTCTTCAATGCGGTTGGGCTGCAGATCTTCCAGAACGCGTTTCATGCCGGCGGACTCAAGCTGGAAGACGCCCACAGTGTCCGCGCGGCGAAAGAGTTCGAAGGTCTTTTCATCGTCCAGCGGCAGGTTCTCAAGATCAACTTCAAGACTGCGTGTGATTTTCACCAGATCAATGCTCTCCTGCAGCACGGTCAGGGTCTTCAGCCCCAAGAAATCCATTTTCAACAGGCCGCATTCCTCAATTTCCTTCTTGGCGTACTGGGTGACGGGCGCACCGTCTTTGTCGCGGGTCAGCGGCACGATCTCTTGGAGAGGCTTGTCGCCGATAACCACGCCCGCGGCGTGGACGCCCGCGTTACGGTATAAACCTTCCAGCACCTCGGCATAGCGCATGATGCGCTGCAGATTGGGGTCTTTTCCGCAGGCCACGGCGAAGGCGGGGTTATCGGTCTTGGCTTTAGCCAACGTCATTTTCGGATCTTCGGGAATCATCTTGGCGTACTCGGTGGCCATGTTTAGCGGTATCTCGAGCACACGGGCAATGTCACGAATGACGGTTTTGGCGCCAAGCTGTCCGAAGGTCACGATTTGCGCGACGCGGTCCTTGCCGTATTTCTCTTTGACGTACTCGATGGTGCGTTCGCGGCGAGACTGGCAGAAGTCGATATCGAAGTCCGGCGGAGAGACGCGTTCCGGGTTGAGGAAGCGTTCGAAGAGCAGGTCGAAGCGGATGGGGTCGATCTGGGTAATGCCCAAAGAGTAAGCAAGAAGGGAGCCTGCGCCAGAGCCGCGGCCGGGTCCGACCGGCACACCGTGGCTGCGCGACCAATTTATGAAGTCTGCCACAACAAGGAAATAGTTTATAAATCCGGTTTGCCGTATGGTCTCCACCTCGAAGTTAAACCTTTCTACGAGAGCCTTTTCGGAATCGGTAGAGGGATTGTCGAAGTCGAAATCATAATGTCGGCGCAGGCCTTGTTTTCCCTGGCTGACGAGATATTCCAGACCGGTGGAGAATCCTTCTGGAATTTGATAAGCGGGGAAGTGCAGGTCTTCAGCCTTCCCGTCGGAAAAATGCAGTTTGGTGTTGCAGCGGTCGGCGATCTCGCCGGTCAGTTCGAACGCGGCGGCATCGTTCGGAAAAAATTTTTCCAATTCTTCACGGGATTTGAAATAGAACTCGTCGGTGGCATAGCGCATTCGTTTGACGTCGGTCATTACGGTGGAGGTCTGGATGCAAAGCATGATCTCGTGCGCATCGGCGTGCTCGCGGTGCAGGTAGTGGACATCGTTGGTTATGATTGAGCGGAGTTCCGTGCGGCGGCACAGCTCGCGCACGCCCTCGTTGACGGTCTTCTGCTCGGGGATTCCGTGATCCTGCATTTCCAGAAAAAAATTCTCATGGCCGAAAATAGAAACATATTCACGGCAAACTTTCTCAGCTTCGTCAAGCTGGCGTTCTTTAAGAAGCATGTTCACTTCGCCGTGCAGGCAGGCAGAGAGTCCGATCAGTCCGCCGGCGTGGGCGCGCAGGGTTTCCTTATCGAAGCGCGGCTTATAGTAAAAACCTTCCAAATGGGCGATCGAATTGATCTTGGCCAGATTATGGTACCCCTCCTCATTTTCAGCCAAAAGAACCAGATGGTAATAAGGAACTTTCGGGTCACGTGCCGAACGGTGCTCGCGCCCGTTGATGTATATTTCGCAACCTATGATGGGTTTAATGTTGTGTTTTGTGCAGGTCTGGTAGAAATCGATGGCGCCGTACATAACGCCGTGGTCGGTCATGGCCACGGCCGGCATGCCGAGTTCCTTGGCGCGCTGAACTAGCGGCAGGATGTGGCAAGCTCCGTCAAGCAAGCTGTATTTCGTGTGCAGATGAAGATGTACGAAAGGCGATGGCATCAGTAAAATTCCAGTTTTGCGGGAGGTTGCGGTTTAAGGGGCTGATTTTTTCGGCGGCAACAGAAACCCGGGCGTGATTTGCCGGCATGACGGATGGCCGCGGCGACATCAGAAACCTTGACGCGGGAAGGGTGCGCCGGGGCTGCGGCGGCGGCCGGGCAATACGCGGCAAAGCACAGTAAAAGCGAAGACAGGACTGTAAACGGTTTCATGACGCAGTGTTTTCTTTGTTTTCAGACGGATGGTCGAAGCTTGCGACCTCACACGGCATGCGGCGCGAGAGCAGGCCTTGGGCGAAACGCACCCCGTAAACGATATGGGTGGCCATCACGCCGAGCCATGTAACAAGCCAGAGCAGTGGCTTTAACGAGAAGGACGCGAGGAGAGTGAGGACGGCGTAGCTCAAGAGCGCGCCGAAATAAGCGTTTCTGAACCATGGGTGCAGCGGTGCGCAGACCGCGCCAAAAATGATGCCCGCCACAAAAAATGACGGTATCAGGTAACTCACACGCAGGGATGTCGCCGGGAAACGCTTGGCGAAGTGTCCGCGGTGCAGGGCGTAGCGACCGATCTGGCGCAGATGGGGGCCGAACAGCGGCCGGCGGTGGTGGAAGACCTGCACCCAGGGATCGTAGACGATGCGCTGGCCCTGGCCTAGCACGATGTCCGAGCACAGGATAGTGTCTTCACCCGGCCAGAAATCGGTGCGGTACCCTTTGATGGCCTTAAGGGTTTCAGCCTTCACCAGCAGGTTGCAACTCGGGAAGTCGTCCACACTTGAACGCACGCGGTCGCCGACATAACGGTAGCGGAAATTGCCGGAGACCAGCGGATTGGCATATACACGCCCGCCGGCCTGGCTCATGAAGGGGTCGCCCGGGGGGGTCACGCCCGGCCCGCCGACGGCACCTACATCCGGCAGCGTGAAATACTTGACGGCGTGTTCCAGCCAGTTCGTCACAGGGAAGGCGTCATCGTCGATAAAGCCCACGACCGCGCCATCGGCTGCTGCGGCGCCGATATTGCGTTTCTCGGCAGGACGCGCCTTGCCGGTCGCGATAACGCGCAACGGGAATGACCGCGGGCCCGGGTCGGCGGGGGCGTCGGGCAAGACGATAACCTCGAAATGCCGGTAAGTCTGGTGCGCCAGAGCTTCCAGGCACTCATCGAGATAAGGGGATGGGGCGGGGCAGGCGATCACAACAGACACTTTTATAGGAGCGGCGACCGGTGGCGCAACCTCGACGCTACGGTAATATCGCAGAATCCGGAGACGGTAAAATATCGCCAGGGTATCGTTCATGACCTGCACCACGTTGCGCCACGACAGGCAGCCGATCTTGTTGCCGAAATGCATTTCGACAGGCGCTTCCGCTACCTTGAACCCCTTCGCGTTGGCGATGGCCAACAACTCAAGATCGAATGCGAAGGTCTTGACCAGCATGCGTTCGACGGCCCAACCCAGAGCCTCGCGGGTGAAGAGTTTCATGCCGGTTTGCGTGTCCGAGACCGGCAGCCCCACCAAAAACCATACCAAGGTGTAATAGACCGAGCTGGCCAGGCGGCGGTGCCACGGGTAGTCTATCACAGAGTCGGGGTGGCGCTTGGAGCCGATCACGATCGAGGCTTTATGCTCACGCATGACATCAAAAAAGGTCGTGAGCCGCGACGGCGATAGATCAAGATCGCCGTCGAGCAGCAGGATGTGAGAGCCGCGGGCTGCCGCGAAACCGCGTTTCAAGGCGTTGCCTTTGCCGGAATTGACCTTTACTAAGACCGGATGAACATGTTCCGGGTCTTTTGCTGCCGCCTGCCGCAGAACCTCAGCCGAGGCATCTAGGCTGCCGTCGTCAACAGGGACAATCTCGTACGGCAAGTTACCCTTTAAAAAATCATTAACGACCGTTAAGTTGCGCCGGATTACCGGTTCCAGGCCATACACGGGCATGATAACGCTTAGCATGCCGGATTCACCCATGCAATCGAGCGCTGATGCCCAAAGATTTTTACGGTTTTCTGTGGTCATTCTTGCGGATATCAGTAAAATAGTCTTTTCTTTTGTGATTGTAAAGGCACGGTGGAAACAAAAACCATGGTGTGTTTGTTGGAATAATATTCCACTTCCGTGCTCAAACCAATCCAAAAAAGTGATTAAGCGCTTTTCAAACAATTTCGGGGACAAAATCGCATGTCCGAAAACAAGAGTATCCTGATAGCCGTGTGCCTGCTTGCGCTTCTAACAGGCTGCGGCCACAAAGACTTGGCAAAACGTGAACGAGGCGAGCGTGATTCGGCTCTTTACCGCAAGGCTTTCGCCGCCGAACAGTCGGGTGACATCAAAGAGGCCATCCGGCTTTTTAACCGGGTGCTGATCGAGGATCCGCACTCCTTCTCCGCCCACTTCCAGTTGGCCACGCTGCTGCATGACCACGAGGCAGACTATATCGGAGCCATCTATCATTATAAGCAGTACATGTATCTGCGTCCGGAGTCCGCTAAGAAGCAACTCGCGCAGGATCGCATCCGGATTGCCGAACAGTTGCTGGCGCCGCAGCTCCTGCGCAGGGTCGGCGATTCGGTACAGGGTTTGTCAGTAGCCAAGTTGCTGAAAGAAAACGATCGGCTGAACAATCTGATAACCACGGTCGAGGGTGAGAAATCGGTGTTGCAAGAGGAAAAAAATAAGATATCGCAAGAACTTGAGGCGCTGGCTAACGACAACAACCGTTTGCGTGATATACTGAAACGTTTGCGCGTCAACGAAGACGGTTCCTACGCTCGGCCGGAGGCGCTTACGCAGG
>JAQWAM010000064.1 GCA_028707675.1 Kiritimatiellia bacterium
GCGGTGCAGGACGTCGTTGACGCGGTTAACTGGGCGAAGGCGAATCACCCGGTCGACGGTGACCGGGTCTATGCGATGGGCAGTTCGGGCGGAGGACACATGACGCTGCTTATGGCCGGCCGCCATCCGTCGATCTGGGCCGGCTGCTGCGCGTTCTGCCCTCCGAGCGATTTGGCTTTATGGCATCCGCGCAGCAAGGCGCTCGGCCATGGCTATTGGAAACATCTCGAGCTGGCCTGCGGCGGCACGCCCGATGAGAAGCCGGAAGAGTACGCCCGCCGTTCGGCGGTCACCTATCTGGGCAGCGCGAAGGAGGCGGGGGTGAACGTCATGATTGCTACCGGTATTCACGACGGGCACACCGGCAAGGGATCGGTTCCTGTGTCGCAGGCCATGCGCGCTTTCAACGCGCTTGCCGATGAAAAGGACAGGATCGCGGAAGAGACGATGAATTACATAGACGAGAACGAAAAGGTGCCGCAGGCGGAGCTTTTCACGGGTCATGACCCGTTCTATTCGGGTGACCGCCGCGCAGATCTTAAACGCACTTCCGGCAACGCGCAGGTGACGATATTCGAGGGCGGCCACGGCGGCATCAGCGAAGCCGGATTTTACTGGCTCGCTCGGCAGCGCCGCGGCGTCAAGGCGGATTGGACGCTTCCCGGCAGCGTCGGCGGCGCCGGTTACAGCGAGTCGGCGAAATGAGCGGGCTCGCGCTTTGTGTTTTATGCGCTGCGGCGGTCGCGAGCGTTCGGGCGTTCGAGAGCGCGCAATTTTTCCGTCCTGAACGGTATTCCCGCGGCGACACTAATGTGCGGCCGCTTCAGGCGATTGATTCGGCGGCATGGATCGGACTCGGGGACATGTCGCTGGCGGCGCGGGAAACCTTCGACACGGTTCACGCTTTCGATGCAGACGACACGGGGACTTTCATCCGTTTCCGCAAGCGCTTTGAGTCGGACGGTTCGGCGCTCAGGTTCGATGTCAGCGCCGACGAGAGGCATGTGCTGCTCATTGACGGCGAGATCGTCTCCCGGGGGCCGCATCGCGGGCTTCCCGCGCACTGGTATTACCAATCCTACGAAGTGAAAAATCTCGCCGCAGGCGGGCATGTGATGGAAGCCGTGGTGACGCGGCTCGGCGCGCACGCGCCGCTGGCTCAGCTTTCCTGGCGCGGCGGCAGTTTCATCCTGAAGGCCGAAGGCGTCTACGACGCGGAACTCACCACCGGTAAGGCGGTGTGGCTTGCCGCGCCGCTCGAAAACACTAAGATGACGGGAGCCGGCAAGAGCCGCACCTTCGGCGCGGGGTCGGCTTGCGAAATCACCGGCACGTCATTCTTGAACGAGATCCCCGACGAGTCGCGATTACGCGCTGCAGTTATTGTCAGGCGTCCCGTAACCGCGACAAAATACGGAATCCGCACGGAGGGATGGCAGCTCTTTCCGACGGAGCGTCCCGACCAGATCTCGCGGCGGATCAGCCCCGGCAGGATCGTCAGTCCGCAAGGCGGCATCGACAAAACCGTTCCTCCCAACGAGAAGCGGGAGTACCTCTGGGATCTCGAAAACTACTACTGCGGCTATCCGGAGCTTAGGACAAAAGGCGGCAAGTCCGCGCGAGTCACCTGGGGATGGACCGAGTCCCTCCGGGACCGCAACGGCAAGAAGGGCAATCGCGACGAATACATCGGCAAGAACGCGGAACAGGCGCTGACCGATGTCTTCATCGCCGACGGGCGCGGCGACGCGCTCTTCACCGCCCCGTGGTGGCGGTGCGGGCGGTGGTGCCGTCTCACGGTCGAAACCGCAGACGAGCCGCTGGAGATCGTATCCGCAGCTATTTTAGAAACGCGCTATCCGCTTGAGGACGAAGGCGGGTTCGACTGCGACGACCCGTCGGTCGCGCCGATCCGGTCGATGTGCCTGAGAACACTGCAGATGTGCGCGCACGAGATGTTCTTCGACTGTCCGTATTACGAGCAGCAGATGTACGGCGGCGACACGCGCGTCGAAATCCTGTATCTCTCATCAGTGACCCGCGACGACCGGCTCGCGCGTTTCGCGATGTCCGTTTTCGACTACGACCGCCGTTCGGACGGCATAGTCGCGATGAACTTCCCCACCCGCGGCACTCAGGAGTCGTCCACCTACACTATGTGCTGGATCACCATGTTCCGCGACTACGCCTACCGCGACACCAACGCCGCGTGGCTCAAATCACGGCTTCCGGGCGCGCGGAACGCGATGGAAGGGCTTGCGCTTTATGAAAACGGCGATGGATTGCTGGAGCATCTGCCGGGGTGGAGTTTTGTCGATTGGGCTCCGGAATACGATAACGGGGTTCCGGGCCAAGGGGTCGTCAATTTCCAGTACCTCTATACGCTGAAACTGCTTGCCGAAACCGAAGAGGCGCTCGGCGAGACCGCATACGCGAAGATATGGCGCGCGAAAGCGGAGCGGCTGGCGGCCAAACTTCAGGAAACGCTTTGGGATGAAAAGCGCGGCATGATGGCGGACGATGCCGCCGGTAGCCGTTTCAGCGAGCACGCCCAGTGCTTAGCGATTCTGAGCGGCATGTTTCCTGAGGATCTCTGCGGCCGGATGTTCGAGGGGCTCACTGGCGCGAAAGACCTTGTACGTACTAGCCTCTATTTTTCGCATTACCTTTTCGAGACGTATTTCCGCTTCGGCCGCGCCGATCTTTTCTTCGCGCGGCTCGCGGTCTGGAAAGACCAGCTCGCGCACGGTCTCAAGACCGCGATGGAAACGCCGCGTCTGGAATCGCGCAGCGACTGCCACGCCTGGAGTGCGGGGCCGCTCTACGCGCTGCCGGCCGGGGTCGCCGGCATTTCCTCCGCGGCGCCTTTCTACCGCAAGGTGCGCGTCGCCCCGCAGCCCGCGCACCTGAAGCGAATCGGCTGCAAAGCGCCGCACCCGGACGGTTTTGTAGAGGTCAATCTCGATTTCTCGGCCGGAACGGCAGATGGCGCCGTCTCCTTGCCTGCGGGCGTTACCGGAGTCTTCGAATGGAAGGGTGTCAAAACTGCGTTGAAAGGCGGAGCCAACGTCATCGGCAGGGGGACGCGCGCGGGACACAAAGGTTTGACGGACGGCTCGTAGTGAAACTTCTTGATAAAACTCTGGCCGAACAGAAAGTGTGAACGGGATGAAAATGACGAGAAGGAAATATTACGCATGAACCGGAATGTATTCTCTCTTTGCGCCATCTTACTGGCTTTAGCAGCATTCGCGGACCGCAAAGTCACCTCGCTTTCGGGAGACGGATGGACGTTGGACGGAGAGCCGGTTTCGGTCCCGCACACCTGGAACGCCGTTGACGGCTGCGACGGAGGCGTGAATCCCCCGGGAACGTTCACGTCCTGCCGCGCCTCGTCGTACGTTCGCAAGGCGGCGACGTATGCGCGCGCGTTGCCCGATCCGGCGCCCGGCAAGCGCCAGTTCGTGAAGTGCGAAGCCGTGTCGATCAAGGCGGCCGTCCGCGTCAACGGCAGGGAAGTCGGACGCCATCGCGGAGCTTTCACCGCGTTCTGTTTTGAGGTGACGGATTTTCTCAAGCCCGCCGGGAACCGGATCGAAATCGTCGCGGACAATACGCTGGACGAGGACATTCCCCCGATCGTCGGCGATTTCACGATGTACGGCGGCGTTTACCGCGACGTGTATTTCATCGAGACCGATCCCGTGTGCATCGACCTCGTGACGGACGGCGCGGATGGCGTGATCATTGACGCCGATCCCAAGACCGGTGAGGTCGTCGCGCGCGTAAACGTGCTCGGCGGCACCAATGAAACGCAACGTTTCATTTTCCCCGATCCGAAACTCTGGAGCCCCGAGCGCCCGGCGATGTATTCTTTGAAAATCGCGATCAACCAAAAGGGGGCCACGGACGCAGTGGATATCCCGTTCGGCTTCCGTTCGATCCGGTTTGACGACACCGGCTTCTATCTGAACGGGGAGCGCCGCAAATTCCGCGGCGCATGCCGTCATCAGGACCGCGAAGGCAAGGGGTGGGCGGTGTCGCGCGAAGACGAGGCCGATGATGTCGGGATGATGAAGAAAATGGGCTGCGACGCCGTGCGCACCGCGCATTATCCGCAGAGCAGGAATTTCCTTGATGCGTGCGACAAGGCCGGACTCATGGTCTGGATCGAGACCGTGCTAGTCAACGAGGTCACGTTTTCGGAGACGTTTCACAGCAACATGCTCCAACAGACGCGTGAGATGGTGGCGCAGCGGCGGAACCATCCATCGATCGTCGTCTGGGGTCTTTTCAACGAAATCTACAGCGGTTCAAAACACAAGGCCGGCACGATCGAAAAGTATCTGGAGGAAGTGCGGGAGCTTTTCCGCGCTATGGATACCTCGCGCAAGGTTGTGTGCGCTTCAAACCAGTACGGACGCAAGGAACTGAGTCAGGTCGCTGACTTTTGCGCGTTCAATGTCTATCCCGCCTGGTATGACGTGAGGCCCTGGTATTTCCGCCGTCTCGACCGTGACGGTCGGATGATGCGGGAGCTGCTCGTAAAGCTGCGGGAAACGAACGGACTCCCGAGTATCGGCATCGGCGAATACGGCGCGGGCGGCAGTGTCCGCCGGCACAACGAGCCGTTCCTCGCCCTTCCCTACGCTAAACGTGACGATGCCGAAGAGTATCAGGTGGCTTACCATTATTGCAACTACCGGGCGATCCGCGACGATGACAAGGTTTGGGGATCCTTCATCTGGCAAATGTTCGATTCCGGCTCTGATCTCCAGCACGAACCCGGACGCCCGGGATGCAACACCAAGGGACTCGTCGAATTCGACCACAAGACACCGAAAGACGCGTTTTACTTCTACAAGGCGATCTGGAACCGTGAACCCATGCTTCATCTCACGGGTTCGCGGCGCAAGGCCGTAACCAACCTGACGACCACTGTGTTCGGTTTCTGCAATGCCGGCAAGGCGGATTTTTTTCTGAACGGCGAGAAATACGGCGAACAAGCACCGGACGATCTTGCGGCTGTCATCTGGGAGAACGTTCCCCTGAAGCCGGGAAAAAACACGATCACGCTTAAATGCGGAAAACTGAAGGAAAGCATGACGCTCCAAGCGCCGGACCGCGTCAAAATCGCCGCGGACGAGAAGAACCCGGTTAAGTCGTTCAAAGCAGCCGCCGCGAAACTGAGCCCGGCGGGCGGCGTCATCGAATTCGAGCGGGGCGAATACCGTATACCGGAATCGTCGGCGACCGACATGCGCTTCTACATCTCGAACCATGACCAGAGCGACGTCCACCGTGTGGCGTTTCCGATCATTGGGGCCACCAACCTGACAATCAAGGCTAACGGATCGGTCTTCGTGTTCGGCGGCAAACCGATTCCGTTCGCGGTAATCGACAGCCGCGATGTGACGTTGAAGGGCTTCAGCGTCGACTCGTCCTATGCGTTCATGCCTGAACTCGTCATCACCGGATTCAAGGACGGCAAGACGATCGCGCGGATGGATCCGGCGCGCCATCCGCATCGCGTCAAGGACGGTCGCATCCTCTTTTCCGGCGAGGGGTGGGAATTCCCCGTCCATCACGCCAAACTTTTCGACGGCGAAACCCGGGAACTCGTCGAGCGCTCTGGCGACATCCCTTATAAAGGCAAGGCGGAGGAGCTTTCCGCAGACACGCTCGCGCTCGAATACGATTTTTCGAAACGCGGCCAAGGGGGCAAGATCGGCGATGTGGTGGTGTTCCGTCCGCCGCTCAGACCATGCCCCGGCGTATTTGTTTCAGGATCTGAGAACACCGTTCTCGAAGACGTTGCGATCCATTCTTCGCTCGGCATGGCGCTTATCGCACAGCGCAGCGGCAACGTGACCTGGCGCGGGACTGGAAGCCCCGAAGATCGTAAAAGCGGCGTTTTCCCGCGCAAGGCGACGGGACGCTATGCGTCGGCTCATGCGGACGCCTCGCATTTCTCGAACGTCAAGGGACAGGTCACGGTCGAGAACTGTCTTTTCGAGGGCATGATGGACGATGCGATCAACGTGCATTCGACCTGCCTTTTCGTGACCAACGTTGTCGCGCCGAATGCGATCCGCTGCCGTTACATGCATCCGCAAGCGGTCGGCTTCGACATCTTCCTGCCGCGGGAAAAGCTGCGGTTCATCGACGGCGACACATTGGAGACCGGCCCCGAGGTTGTGGTCGCCGAGGTCGTGCGACATGACGCGCGGGAGGTGACGCTCACGCTCGACCGTCCGCTTCCGGAGGGCTTCGGCGTCGGTGACGCGGTCGAGAACGCAGACTATCAGTGCGCCGCGACGTTCCGCGGCAACACTGTGCGTTTCAACCGCGCGCGCGGCACGCTCTTTACGACACCCAAACCGGTGCTGATCGAGTCAAACCTCTTCGATCGCGTGTCGGGTTCGGCGATTCTCTACGCAGGCGACGCGCATTACTGGTTCGAGTCGGGCGCGTGCCGCGAGTCGGTAATCCGCGGCAACGTTTTCCGCAACTGCATGACCTCTTACGGCAGCCACGGCTATTGCAACGGCATCCTCTCGTTCTGCCCGGAGGTGCACGACATCGCCCGGCAGAAGAAACGATATCACGGCAACATCACGGTAGCTGACAACCGCTTCGAGACGTTCGACGTGCCGCTCGTCTACGCATATTCGGTTGACGGGCTCGTCTTCAGAAACAACCGTGTCGTCCGCAATTCCCTGTACCGGGGCGCGGGCAAGCCGAAGTTCATCGTCGAGCACAGCGAGCACGTCAAAACCGACGAGGGATTTCAGTTCCTGAACGTAGTGTGCTTTGCACCCGGCAAGGAGGATGTCGCTGCCAAAGACATGATCGAATATACGGAAAAAACCGGCAACGAAATCGTCATCTATTCACTTACGCTCCATCCGGAGGGCAAACCGGCCTGGAAGAAAGTCGAGGCGGCGGTGGCTAGTTACCGCAGATTCGCGAAGGCGCTCGAGGGCACTGATGTGCGGCCGGCGATCCTGCTGCAGGCGATCCTG
>JAQWAM010000065.1 GCA_028707675.1 Kiritimatiellia bacterium
CCACATGCGTGGGGAAAAGGAAAACGTGCTGTGTCCAAACAGGATCGGGTTCGGATCATCCCCACATGCGTGGGGAAAAGCCCAACATTTTGTGTTGGTAAATTGAAGATACCCCAAGTGGTGGTAGGCGTCAATTGTCAAAGATCCAAAATCAAAACGCAGGATGTGGCGCGGGATAGTTCTGGCAGGAGAGTTTCCAAACATGTCTGGCGAGCAGCTCAAGCGAGCGTACATCACAGGTGTTGTAAGCGATCAGTTTTTGCAAATAAGCCTCGTCGCCTGTCGCCTCGTATGTCTCCCAAAGCTCCACAGCCTTTTCACCGTTTCCCGATTCAGCGTCGGATCTCTGATATCCAAGTTTGCTTTCGATCTCTTTGAGCCCGCCTCGCAAACCCAAATGCTTGGCTTCATTCTGCAAATCAATATGCGCAGGCCTACAGGAAAGCCCGAATTCGCGCATCAAAAAAGGCAGGTCAAAACACGCCCCGTTGAAGGTCAATACAACACTCATTCCTTGCCATACCCGGATGAAATCCCGCAAATTGTGCCCGCGCACGAACGTCTGCATTTCCCCGTTTTGCAGGATGCCTATGACTGTGACGACAGACTGACGCGACAGTCCCGTTGTCTCAATGTCCAAAAAAGCGGCATCCCTCAAAAATGCAGGAAAAACCCGCAGCCTATGCCCCACCGGCAGTCTGCCTACAAAAAAATCGGCGGACCGTGCCACTAGTGCTGCTTCGAACAAGGAAAGCTGGTCAACAACGGAAGCGCACTTTGCCGGCGACAACACATGCCGTGCGTCTCT
Organism: Kiritimatiellia bacterium; assembly: GCA_028707675.1. Classification (GTDB taxonomy): domain Bacteria; phylum Verrucomicrobiota; class Kiritimatiellia; order RFP12; family UBA1067; genus JAQVQN01. The sequence goes on from JAQWAM010000065.1 coordinate 809, forward strand.
ATAGAGATGCCGCCAACTCATACACCCCCTGCGCCAAAGTTTGGCCTCGGCCTCGACGGACAATCCGTTAAAACAACAGAAGGATCGCGTCAACATCCCGTTGTATCCTCTGCGGCCCAGTTTTCCGCAATCAATTCCAGTCCGCAACGCCGTTCCGGCCTGCGCTTGGTGTCCCCGGACACCTCGACAGCGAAACCTTGCGAGCTGTCATCGTCGCAGATGACCAGAAGACCCAGACCCGATGCGTTCCGGCGTATATAGGCCAGGGTTTTGTTGCGGGTTCTGGCATTGACGGACCCCACGAACACATTGGGCCGCGGCTCGATGAACCACCGTTTCAGCAAGCCTCTGATCGCGGGCGGCGTGTCGTTGGCAATGATGACCGTCATACGCCCTCCAGCAGTTTGCCGATATCGACAGGCATCCTCTTGAGCAGCTTTGTGCTCTCGATGAAAAACTTGAGACGCGCGATCGTTTCCTCTTCGGCGGCCTCTGGATTTAGACTCACGGTCTCGAAAGCGGCAGGCAGCGTCGTCTCGGGTTTGTACATGTCCGCAATGTCGAACACGAAGGGCAGCGTGGAGGCCGTGTGGATAAACCCCAACTGCGGCAAATACCCCAGCGAGCAGACCACCGCTGTCGTCAGCGCGTAGAGCGCGGCATTGGCAGCCGAGACCGCCCGGTTGATGGTGTCAGCAACCTCCCAGTGAGTGGCGTCGTAGTTACGGCCCTTCCACGAGACCCCGTATTTCAGCCCCATCTCGGCGTAGAGTGCCTTGACGCGCCTACCTTCCATGCCGCGCAGTTCCTTTAGCGCCACGCCATCCACGTCCACATCCGGAAAGCGTCGCGAAAACATGCGCCGCGCCACCACATCCCGCCTTTTGGGCGACGATGCGATCTCGGCCTGCTTGCGGGCCCGCTCATTGTCGTGAGTGGGCGCGACCCCGAACGCGTAAAACCGCATGCCGTCCGCGCCGACCCAGCAGACCGGGGTATTGGAGTCGGCGCAGGCTTTCATAGCGGCATGCGTGACCGTCGTGCCCGGACCGAGCATCAGTACGCTCAGCGACGCCACCGGTAATCGCATGACCGTCCGGTCCGCTCCGATCCACTTGACGCTGGAGTCATCCACCTCGATACGTCCGTGCTCGAGATAGAGCGGCGTCCAACGCTCGCGCGCGGTCGTCAGCGTCTCCAGCGGAGGTTTTTCAAAGATCGGCATGACGGCTCACTCCGTGTCTACGCAAATACGCCGCGGAGCGAATCTTCGCGCGTTGGCGTCGAAATTGACCGGACAATCCATGAGCGTGTCAGTGCCGTCCTCAAACGTCGAGGCTTTACGCACGACACGTATGGGCGGACAACCGCCCGCCGCCTGGCTGAGCGCACCCACGGCGGACGCGATGTCCGGATGCACCCCCGCATAGACGCGCGCCGCAGGCACACACGCCTTGCGCCCGAGCCAGATGCCCCAGACCGGATTCTCCACATGACCCGCAAGATCGCGGATCATCCCGTCCTCCCCTGACACCACCGCGCCGCACCGCGTGTCCTCCAGATATTCGCGATAGGTAAGCACTGTGTTTCCAGTGCCTCCAGACGCCTTGCGGCAAATCCTGAGTAGGTCGCGCTTGTCACGCGCAGGATCATAGCCCCCTCCGACCGTGTGATAGTCAATCAAGCGGCTGCCCTGCCTGAAGGTGTACACCTCGATCTCCAATGCCTCTTCCAGTTTTTGGAGGCTTTCAGCATCTGTCCGGTCCACGCCGCTGGCGGCGCAGAGCAGGCCGATCACGCCGCTGCGGGTGGGATGCGCGAGAGTGGTCCGGCGGTCGAACTTGCTCGCGTAGCCCCAGCTTTGCAGCGGCGCATCGAAGTAGAGCGCAAGATAGAGACATTCGCTCATGACAGATTCTCCAAGAGCCGGTCCATCAGCGTGTCCAGATTGTCGGGCGGCAGCTCAGCCTCCGCCTCCGCCTTGAGGCAGTAGAGATCCTTCAGTGTTGCCCAGTGCTTTTTGAGCGCGTCCATTGACGGTTTCACATATCCCTCCTTGTCGGCCACCACCGGCTTCTCAAAGGCATTCACGAGCGAGATCGGCTGGCCGGCGCGCCTCACCCCGAGCACATAGGCCGGCGGATTAAACCCGAACATGCTGTTTTTGCGCGCCCCCGGCACTGCCATGACAGCCGCGCGAAGGAACGCAGTGAGTACCGCCTTTAGTTCGTCAGGCGAAAAATGGGCAAGATGATTCTTGTCTTTTAGCACGTCAAGATTGATGCCGACATAGCGATAATAACAAGCCGAGTTGAACTCGATTGACCCAATGTGCCCTGCGCCCGCATCATCGGCATCCGTTTTTGCGTCATCAACCGCGCTAAAGAAATCTAGCTCATTGGATGTCGAATGTGTCGAAAGAGCATGGCTGAAAAGTCCCGAACCTTCTAGCGTGAGTGTGTGGTCATCTGCCACCATGCGCCCGAAGATCGCGATATCCGCAGCATCTTTGACCGCCGCAGATAGAGCTTTTGCCGCTTTGCCGGTTAGTTTGCCCAATTCTTTTTCAGCTTTCTCTCTCTTCGCTTTGTCGTCACCTGCAGCCGCTGCCAGCAGCTTGTCGTCCAGATTGAGATTCCATACGGCATCGACGACTGCCGCCAATTCACCTGGAGAGAAAAAGAGCAGGGTTTTTACATTCCCTTTCTCCGGATCGTCGAGTTTGCCGACAGCATCGGCCGTCAATCGAGACAATGTCATGGCCTTCTTGTCATCAGCTCCTTTTGCGCAAAAAAGGTCTATTAATGCATTCACGACATAACGCGTCCGTTGACCCGCGAAGTAACACCGAGCTTGCTCATCTTGAGTCGCCAGCTCCCGTATCGCGCGTTTCCAGCACTGGCTGGAGACGCGGGCGCGCGGCACACCGCCGAACACGGCGGACTTGGGCGCGCCGAGATCGTCGCGGTTGAGACAGGTGACCGGGAAGGACTGGAGCATGTGGAGTTCGATCATATTCATGGTTGATACCTTTCGTTGTTTGTTCAGTGTAGCGGTTGGAGCATCAGCAGACCGAAGCCGAAGCCTTTGGCCGAACCGATGCCGGTGTTGAAACTTGTTGTGAAACGCGGGCGGTCCGTGACGCGCAGCACACCCGCGAAATCGACAGCGACATGTTTGACGTCATGGCCCTCTTTTTTACACGTCTCGTCCACGGGAGCGCTGACCTCGAGCGTGTCGTCCTCTATCGCAAATCCGGCCGCGTCCGCCTTGCGCGCCAGCCAGGCCCTTAGCCTGGCCTCGTCATAGATCGCCAGTCGACGACCATCCTCCTTGCGCCGGAAGGTTGGATTGACCCGGAGCTGAAAGCGATAGATGTCATGCGCCAAAAACGATGGGCCTACCGCTTTGGTCTGCCAAGCGAGCACATCCGTCGCCACGGGCGCGCACGCGGACAGCAACAGCACCCGAAAGCCCTCCTTGCGTCTGTCCACCCGAAACAAAAAATCGCGCGACCCGTCCGCCCGTCCGGGAAACGCCTGCCAGATCGCCTGATGCCAGGCATACCCGTCCGTCAGTCTAGCGTCAGCCGCCGCAGCAAACGGCACAATGGCTTGACTCAGGTGACTCATGGCTGCTCCTCCGTGTCGGCATCTACCCAGTAACCCTGCGCCCATTCGATGCGCACATCCCGCTTCTGGCGCGACTCCCAATCAAGCAGATCGCGATGCAATTGCAGCAGATTGACCGGGATGTTCTTGGACGCCGCAGCCCGTACGACACCCACGAGATGCCGACAGAGCTCTTCGACCGTCGGGCATGTGAGCAGCCGCCTGAAGCGGCTCTCAAAAGAGGCGAGTCTTTTATCGACTTCTTTACGGTCTGCGCCAACAGCCAGATGGCGCATCGTCGCGCCCATGTTGCCGACACCGATCTCGTTGGCACTGACGAGCCCACCAGGCGCGAGTGTCGCGGCCGCGCCTGCGATGGTCAGCCAGATGACGCGCTGCTTGGGATCGCTCATCGGACAGTACGGGGCGAGATATGGCCAGGCGTAGTGCTCCGTGGCCTCGCTCAGCCCGCGCCGCAGCGAGGCGAGCATGCCGCGGTCTCCCCGCAGCGGGTCAGATGCCTGCCGGATCTTGTTCAGCAGCTCTTTGATGTCACTCATATGTGTATTCCTTTCTGTGTTAGGTTGTCAGACTCGCTCCGCGTTGCTCCGCTGACGCCTGACGTTGACGAAGCGGATGCGGAGTCAGTCGGCGTGATGCGCAGCAGTTTTTCGGAGAGTATGGCGTCGAAGTTTGGTTTGTCCCGGGGATAGAGCGAGATCAGGCGTTTGCCGGCGTGTTGATACATCTGCTGCTTGATGAGCATGCCGATCTTGTAGTCCACCGTGTCCATACCCCAGTACTCGATATAGACATCGTATTCGGGCAGATAAAAATCAGGCCGGATCTGCCGTCCCTCGACGATCCGCAGGCGGTCGTCGTAGCGGTAGGCGATGCCGTGCGCGGCGAGCCACTCGGCGATCCGCCGCTCGCCGTCGGACTGCACGAGTGTGCCGTCTGTCGTGCGGATCGTCTTTTGGACTTCCACGCGAGTCTCGAAATTGCGGCGTTTGATGTAGGTCTCGTCAAAGCAGTGGTCGCAGAAGACACGCTGAAACATCTTCATCGAACGGGCGAACTCGTCCGGCGCCACCGCGGCCCCGCACCGCTGGCAGACATGCGTCTCGCCTGCGGCTTGCAGACGCAGCGCCTCCTCGACGGTCTCCACTGCCGCTGACGCATCGCGGCGGTTGTATGCTTTTTCAGAGTCGTTCGAGGCTATGTCACGCAGGTCGGCCAACGCGGACTCAGCGGTTGTGCCGTATGCCTTGAGCGCCTTCACCGCGTATTGCCGGACTTGCGGGTGCTTGTCGCGCAACGTGCGCGTCAGCGCGGCGACCGCAGCCTCCGCGTCCGCGATCCCGGCCAGCTTGCCGATCGCCGAAGCGGCCAGCCGCCGCACTTCTGGCGAAGGCGTGTCCAGCAGGCCGATCAGCTCCGGCAAGACGGCTGGGTTGGCGAGGCGGCCCAGTTCGACAGCATGCGCGGCCAGCCTGCGCTCGGTCTCACGTTCCATGACGATCCCTCTCTTTCTTCCATGCCTGCAGGACTTTCAGCCCCTGGGCATACGCCTGTATCTGCCGCGGCGTCTCATGCGGGCATGTGCGGTCATACGCGGCGAGGAGGGCGGAGTGGATTTGCTCATCCCACAATCTTAGCCCGGACATTTCATGTTTTTCTGAAAGTTCAACAAGCGTCTTAATATACCTATCCAGATAAGTCCAAAAAATTAGCTTCCCTTCACCAAGATACTTTTCGCGCAATCCTCGACTTCTTTTATCCGAGTGAACAAACATACCATTCGCTTTTTTTTGAAATAACTGATCCCCGCATTTTTGGGAGTAGTTTGTTATTTCCTTACACAAGTCAGATTCACCTTGTTCTGCCAACCGAACACATTGGCGATAAAAAGACAAATCTAAATTTCCAAGACAGTTTGTCGACAAACTTGTTGACCATTCGACTATGTCATTGATTTTAGCCTTATTACTAATCATCCCTCCAATCCAAATATCAATAACACTACTCTCGTTCTTGCCTCGCAAAGTGAACATATGATTAATACATACGGCACCATTAGCCCTTTCCAATCCCAAAATCGCTTCCAAGTCACGCCAAGGATGCCGCCCCTCTTCCAATGACACAACGCACAAGTTTTCATCTTTGTCGTGAAACACAGAAATGCTTGGGTCACGGTAACAACTAAGTTCATCGGGATATGCATACCCATTCGTGTATGCTATGAAATTAAATGGCGGTTGTTCCGATATTCTGCAAAATCGCGTCAATGGCACCAGATTGGGCAAATAGTTTGAGTGTAACTTTTGAACATGATTACCGTGATATGATGTCGGGAAATCCTCCCAAATGGGTTTGCCCCATTCTGAAGACGACATATAAGATTTAACATCATTCTTTGTGATCAGGTTCATGTGTATACTGGAAAGTAAATCTTTCCCCCGAAGCAATGTATATGCTCTCCGATTAGATAATGCGCCAGCAGTAAAATTGTTGTTAATGTTTCCGTTCTCTTTGGGATTTTCTGAACCATCAATCTCTTCTCCATTCCATTTTGT
>JAQWAM010000066.1 GCA_028707675.1 Kiritimatiellia bacterium
CGCGGAACGAAGCGAAGCCGCCGGCCACCCAAGGCACCGCGCTCATCAGCAGCAGTATCAGCCAGTTTACCTGCGGCATTCCCGAGCGCAACTGCGCCAGTTGGTTTTTGCCGACCGCCGTCAAAATGTCCGAGACGCTTTTGAAGCCCATCGCCTCAACATCATGCGTTGCCATGAACCACTTCGCGCTGCCCCAGTAAGTCCCCGCCATAACTGCAGCCGAAAGCAATCCCATCCACGCTACACGCGCCAGAGTCAGCGTGCCGCGCTTCCAAAGCACATAGATAAGGAAAGCCAGAAACACCGGCGACAGCGGGATAAAAATCACTGATTCGACCACGCCGAGACCATATAAAACCGCAAAGGCAACCAGAAAAATCGCCCACTTGCGCCGCGCGTAGGCAACCAGCAGCGCGGCGGCCAGAAACACCAGCATCAGGTCGAAACTCTGATACTGGAAACGCGTCGCCGCATGCCACACCGGCACCGCGAATATGAAAGCCACAGCCGCCACGGCTCCCGACAGCACCGCCACGCGCGGCGCGTACTCCACCGAATACTCCTCGTAAATGCAGTCGTGAATCAGGAAACTCACCAGCCTATACAGCAGAACCGCCGAAACCACCGAGCAGGCCGCGCTGAAAAGGTTCAGCCGCAGCGGCAGCGATAGAAAGCTCGAATTACTGAGGCCGGCGACGATCGTGCCCCAAACAGGCCGCAAAGGCAGTTCAAGCGGCAATATCCCGCTGTAAGCGGTCATCAGCCCGGCGGACTCGCCGGGAAACACCCCGCGCGATAAAGTCAGCCCATATGTCAAAGCCGCCAGCACACCTAACCCCACGGAAATTAAAAAATCAATCTTCCGCTTGCCTATGGCGATCTCTTTGAAGTCGTTCATAATCTAACACCACCCACAACAGCATGATTCACAAACCTGCAACCGTAACAGGGTCGCAACCCAATTAATCTTTATAACACCAGAAAATATTACTGGTTTGTGCCGACACCTGCAAGAATGTTTGTTCTCTCATGGCGTCGGACGCAAACGGGTTCATTGATGCCGCTGATGCACAATCGTAATCCCGGCCTTAACTTTGCGGCGTGAAATGATTTGCGCTTGTCCGTTTGCGCGTTCGGATGTATTATAAAAGCCGTTTCATTAATGTCCCATAGGGATGTCTGGATTTAACCTATAAGCGGCAGTTGAACGAGCATGAATCTGGCAAAGGCCCGTAAACATTGGTTCTTTTCGAAACCTGCGCCGCACCTATTTGGTGCAAGACGCAATTTGGAGTGCGGTGACAAGAGCCGCGCTGTGCGCGGGTCGCGGCACCGCTTTCCGGCCAGTCCGCTCCAACCGTCCGAACAAATTAAAGGGGTATAAAATGAAGAAGAGCTGGGGAATCACTCTTTTGCGGATGCTGATCGGATGGCACTTCCTGTACGAGGGAGTCTGGAAGCTCATCCAGCCCGGCGGCTGGTCCTGCGAAGGCTACCTGCGCATGAGCCGCTGGTTCGCCGAGCCGGTCTTTCGCCACATCGCCGACACGCCCCGGCTGTTGCGGCTCTGCGACCAGGCGAACATGTGGGGACTGACACTGATCGGCCTCGCCCTGATTCTGGGTGTGCTCGTGCGCCCGGCGGCCGTCGGCGGCATCCTGATGCTGGCGTTTTATTACATCGCGCAGCCGCCTTTCTTGGTGTATTCCTCTGAAGGCCATTTCCTGTGGATTGACCGCAACGTGGTCGAGGCGGCGGCCCTGCTGGCGGTCTGCTTCGTGCCCTCCCATCAGATCGGCCCCATCCTCTGGCGCCATTTCTGCCTGTTGCTGCGTCGCCGCGACATTGCCGCTGACGGCGGCAGCGGGGCGGGCGTGACTTCCGCGGGAAGGCGCGAGCTGCTGCTCAGCCTCAGTTCGCTGCCGGTGATCGGCGCCTTCGGATACGCCTTCGCCCGCAAACACGGTCTGGCCTGGGAACGCGAAAACCTCAAAACCGCCGACGCGGTCACCAGCGCGACCGTCAAGGGCTTCACCTTCGACGACATCAAAGACATGAAGAAACCGATCGACAAATTCGGCCGGATCGGCAACCTGAAACTGAGCCGCATGCTGCTCGGCGGCAATCTGATCGGAGGCTGGGCCCACGCCCGCGATCTTCTCTACACCGACAAGCTGGTCAAGGCCTACCACTCCGACGAGCGCGTATTCCGAACCTTCCGCATGGCCGAGGCCTGCGGCGTCAACACCATCATAACCAACCCGGCGCTGATGCGCGTCATCAACGAATACTGGAAACGGGAAGGCGGCAAGATGCAGTTCATTTCTGACAGCGGCCACAAGGAGGGTTTGGTCCGCGGCGCCGAGGTCTCGGTCGAGAACGGCGCTTCAGCGGTCTATTGCCACGGCGGCATGTCCGATAATTTCGCAAAGAAAGGTGAATTCGATAAAATCGGCGAGGCTCTCGAAGGCATGCGCAAGCTGGGCGTGCCGGCCGGCATCGGCGCCCACCGCCTCGAAACCGTCAAAGGCTGCGTGGAGCAAGGCATCATCCCCGATTTCTGGGTCAAGACCCTGCACCGCACGGAATACTGGTCAGCCCGCCCCGAAGCGGGCTATTTCTCCAAAGACAATGTCTGGTGCGTGGAACCCGACGATGTCGTGGCGTACATGGAGAAACTCGAACAACCGTGGGTCGCCTTCAAAATTTTGGCCGCCGGCGCGCTGCACCCCAAGGATGCGTTCCCCTACGCCTTCAAGAGCGGCGCGGACTTCATCTGCGTGGGAATGTACGACTTCCAACTGGTTGAGGACGTCAACCTCGTGAACACGGTGCTCGACAACCCGATCGAGCGCACCCGCCCCTGGCGCGCCTGACGCACCCGCCGCCCGCCCCTTCATTCACTCACGTGATTCGCGGCTGAAAACCAGCCCGTCGATTCCCTCTTTGCGGTTAGGGAAGATAAAGCTGATAGCCAGCGCCACGGCCAGGCAGGTCACGATGCCGATCGCCCCATACAGCAGCAGGTGCGGTTTCCACGGCAGGTTCGCCGCGTCCAGCCCGACGCAGACCACGTAGTTCGCGGCCAACCCGCACAAAGCCGCCGCCGCGCCCACGCGCCGCGCGAAGATGCCCAGCATGAAAAGGCAGGCCAGCCCGCTGGTGAGAATGCCGATGAATTTCAGAAACTGGTCATAGACCGCGCGTATGTCGATATTGGCCAAGACCAGCGCGCCGGCCATGCCCGCCACCCCGACCAGAACCGTGCATATCTGCGCCACCCGCATCCGGCTGCGGTCATCGTCGCCACGCCTGCACAGCCGCACATACCAGTCGTTGGTGACGGATGTGGCGGATGAGTTCAAATTCGCCGCCAGCGTGGAGATCGTCGCCGCGAAAAGTCCGGCCATGACCAGGCCGGAGAGCCCCGCCGGCATGTCGTTGACCATGAACACCGGAAGGATCGAGTCCGGCTTGGGCATGGTCACCGCCAGCCGCTCGGGATGGCTGCGGTAAAACGTGTAAAGCGCGCTGCCGATACCGAAGAAGACCACCCCCGTCCACAGCCCGAGCGGCACGTTGAGCCACAGGCTGCGTCCCGCGGCTTTGATGTCCTTGGTCGTCATGTAACGCTGGATCACGCACTGGTCGCTGGTGTAGGAGATCAGGCACTCCGCCGCCCCGCCGATCAGCACCACCCATATCACCGGCTGCCTGAAATCAAAGGCCAGTTCAACCATCTTGAATTTGCCCGCATCGCCCGCCATGCTCAGGAAACCGGCTATGCCGCCGTCCGTCCCGGCTATCAGCAGTCCCAGAATCAGCATCGCCCCGCCCGCCAGCACCGCGCACTGCATGACATCGCTCCAGATCACAGCCTCGATCCCGCCGAAAGCGCAGTACAGTATCGTCAGCAGGCTGACAACGAGGATGCAACTGTTCACGTCCGCTCCCGTCGCCGCAGCCACCGCCAGAGACGGCAGGTAGGCCACCACCGCCACCCGCGCCACCATGAAAAGGTTGAAGGCCAGACTGGCGAACAGCCTGCACGCCAGATTGAACCGCAGCTCAAGATACTCGTACGCGCTGGTCAGGTTCAGCTTGCGGAAAAACGGCAGGTAACAGCCGATCACCAGCGGCGGCACGAGCGCCACGCAAGCCACCTTGGGCGCGTAGCGCCAGTCAGAAATGAAGGCGAGCGCCGGGATCGCCAGAAACGAGATCGAGCTGAACATGGCCGCGAAAATGCTGATGCCCGCCGCCCACCACGGGATGTGGCCGCCGCCGCGGAAGAAATCATCCGCGCTCTTCTTCTTGCGCATGAACCATACGCCCATGCCCGCCAGTCCCGCGAAATACACACCCATCACCATCCAGTTGATCGGCTGGAATTTGCGCCGCGCCGCGAACCGCCCGACCGCGCACAACGGCGTTCGCACACCGGGCCGGATCTCTCCCGAAGCAAGCAGGACACTGCCATCCGCGCACCGAATCGCCGCACCCGCCACGGTCGGCAAAAGCGGCGCCTCGCCCAGATCAAACCAGCAATCCGTTACCGTATGGTAAGCCAGCACCCGGCGGTTCCAAGTCGTCGGCACGGCGGATTGGTAGGCGACCCGCTGCGCCTCGCGCGCTTCGCCTGTCAGTGCCGCCATCTTGCGCTGGTTATCATCAAAATACGCCGCGTCCAGACCGCCGAAAAACAGGACGTGCTGATCGCCGACAACCAAGCACTTCGCGCCGATCAGCGGCCACGCGCCTCCGACCTCCGACCTCTGACCTCCGACCTCCGACTTCACCGCGGCAGGCGAGATCGGCCGCCACACGCCCGCCCCGTCCGGCTGCGCCAAATCGTACGAATATCCGTCGGTCAATGCGTATAATTCATCGGATCTGTCACCTGATTGGGTAGGGACGCCTCCCCGAGGCGTCCGCCCTTCGGCGGCGCTCAGGGCAGGCGGACGGTTCGGGGAACCGTCCCTACCAGAGGTAGCGTTCTTCGCATACCCGCCGACCACATACAGATAAGTGCGTTTCTGGTCGCCGTTCTGCACAAAAGCCTGCGCCTGCATGCGCCCCTTGACCCCCGGCAACTGCGGCAGCGGACGCCAACCCGCAGCCAAGTCGTCCAGATCCAACACCCATACATCCGTGGCCAAAGCCTCTGTTCCGCCGCCGCCAGCCACATACACGCGGTTGCCCCGTGCCGCCGCGCAGCCCGAGCAAACAGCGCCGGGGAAATCCGGTAATTCTGTCTCCAGCGCCTTTTGCCGCGCCGCGTCCCAAGTCAACAGAAACACCCGCGCAAAGGTCTCGCCATCCGCCATGCCGCCGACGCACACGATCCCCTTGGGCGTCGTGGCCGACATGCCCTCCGCGACCGCTCGCGACAGCCGCCCCGCCGCCAACCAATTGGTCTGTCCGGCTGGCAGCGCGACGATGTCGGCATAGTAACGCTTGGCGCCGCCCGAGACCAGCGGCTCTTCAGGAAAATTCGAGCCGCCGGCCAACAGCGCGACCCCGCCATGCTCACCGTAGAACGGCGCGCCGACCCCGATCGCCGCGCGACCGTCCGCCTGCGGCGGCAGGGAAAAGCCGGCCGACCATTCCAGCGTGACTGGCGGCCCGCCTACTGCCACACCCGCAGCGGAAAGCAAAAAAAACACTGCAACCTTAAAAATGTCAGACATGCGGCAAACCTTGTTCAACATAATCCCCCTATACGCTACGACAAAACACTATATCAGTTCCTGCGCTAGCGGGCGTTAATAAAATTACAATCGTAATATCATGCATTTTGATCTGGCGACTTTTAGTCAGCCCCTACCGCTTCACCGCCACCGCCGGATGCAGATAGATCGGCATGGGTTCCGCCACACAAGCTTCCGGCGCGGACAATGCCAACAGCCCCAGATCAACCACATCCGGGAACACGTCCTCCCGCACCAGCCGCTCCGCCGGGAAGGTTTCCGACAGAACCTGACCCAACCTGGCCCACTCCGGCGATACTATCAGCGTACCATCCGGCACAGCCTCCGCCAGATCATCCGCCGCGACAAGCTTGAAATCATCGCCGGTGTGGCTCGGGGCGCCGCCGTCCGCGAGCCGCACGCTCGCCGCGGCCTTGTCCGCCCGGTAAGTCACGCACCATACGCGTCCGCGCCGCGCGTCGCCCGCCACCGTCACAGCTTCAACGCCGCGCGCCTGCCCCAACGCCAACGCCGCCGCGCTCGCCACCCCGCACACCGGCCTGCCGCCAGGCAGCGCCATGCCCTGCAAGGCCGCCAGACAAGCGCGTATGCCTGAAAAAGACCCCGGCCCCAAACCGCAAATAAAGCGGCCTATTTCGCCGATTTCAATTCCGGTCTCCGACAAGGCTTGGCCAGCCTCTGCAATCCACCCCGGCGCGCGAGAAGGCTCTACGTCCCAGCGCTTGACGCAAACGGCCACACCGCCTTTGAACACCGCCAGACCGGAGCGCCCCGCCGATCGGTCTGCTGCCATCACTAATGTTTCCATATCCATTCTCACAAACCATCGCCACTACACCAACGAACCTGAAGGCGCGACCGCCTTTATGCCCGCATCCTATTCAAGCGCCCATCAGCGCGCTTTCCGGGTTTAACCAACACCAGCCGAACAGCACGCCAGGAAAGAGTTATAAAGTCGCACCTCAGAAATGTCAACGGCACAGATTGATGTGTGGGTGTTTGGGGCGTGCTTCAGTTTAGTTGAAACTGAAGCACACCCTTCTTGCAGTCAGTTGGCAAGCTGCGCTATACTCGGTTTATGAAATACACCGCCGCATATCTTTTTCTGGCAGCCTTGTTGACTGTACGAGCCGAGCCCGTACGCCTTTTCAACGGCAAAGACCTGACCGGATGGAAGTTGGCCGATATGTACGGATGCGGCACAGTGACTGTGCTTGCGGACGGCTCCGTAGAGTGCGGACACGGCAACCCCATGACCGGCCTCGCCTACCCCCACGAACCGCC
>JAQWAM010000067.1 GCA_028707675.1 Kiritimatiellia bacterium
CCCAGACGTCGGGATCGTTGTCCGTGCCGTCGGTGAATCCGCCGTTGAGCAATGCCACGTCAGCGGATGCCGGCATGGCGGCCAGCGCCAGTGTCAACATCCCGACAAAGGTCTTCGGCATAATCGCGTGATGCATTTTCATGTTGTCCGCTCCCTGGCCGTACCGGCCTGTTTTGTCTGTTTCCGCCGCGCGCCCCTGATTACCCGGGGCACGGCAGGCTTATGGTTTTTTGGGCACTTCGCCCATGGGGTTGATTTGCCATTCCGCCAGCAGGTACCACGCCTGCGACGGGGTGAAGACGCATGCGGCAAGGTGTCCAGCGTCGCGGCGGTTGGGTTCGGCCTGAGCGCGCTGCCGGTGGCGGCGGAGCGCGGCTGGATTTCGCGGGAGGCGGCCGAGGCGCGCGCGGTCACCGCATTGCGCGCGTTTTCCGGCACGGTCGAGGGCACGAACGGATTTTTCTACCATTTCGTGGACATGGAAACCGGAAAGCGTGTTTGGGATTGCGAACTTTCTTCCATTGACACAGGGCTGTTTCTGGCCGGAGCGCTCACGGTGAAGCAGGCTTTTTCGAATTCCGCAGAGATCGTGAGCCTGGCCGAGGCACTTTACGCGGCGGCGGACTGGACTTGGATGCTCAACGGGGGCAGCACGCTTTCTATGGGCTGGAAGCCGGAGAGCGGGTTTCTCAACGCGCGCTGGGACGGCTACAGCGAGCACATGATACTGACGCTGATGGGCATGGGGGCGCCTGTTCACCGTCTGCCTGCGGAAGTCTGGGAAGCGTGGCGGCGCGAGCCGGCCGGCACTTTCGGGGGCATGACCTATCTGCAGTGTCCGCCGCTGTTCACGCATCAGTACTCACATGCCTGGGTGGACTTCCGGGACAAACGCGACGCTTATGCGGATTACTGGCTCAATTCGGTGCTGGCCACCCGCGCGCAGCGCCGCATGTGCGCGGCCATGGCGGACCGGCACCCGCATTACGGCAGCGATGTCTGGGGCTTGACCGCCGCAGACGGACCCGGCGGCTATCACGCTTGGGGCGGCCCGCCGTTGACCACACATCCTCCCGTCAACGGCTTGGTGGCGCCTTGCGCGCCGGGAGGCTCGCTGCCCTTCGAGCCGGCGGCGTGTCTGCGCGCGCTGCGCGCCATGCGTCAGCGGCATGGTGATGTCGCATGGCGGCGTTACGGTTTTGTCGACGCCTTCAACCCGCAGACGGGCTGGGCCGCGGAATCGGTCATAGGCATAAACGTCGGCATCACCCTGCTTATGGCGGAGAATCTGCGCACCGGGCGGGTCTGGGAGTGGTTCATGGCCAATCCTGAAATACGGTCGGCCATGAAGCGCGCCGGATTTGTTTCCACGGAAACGGTGCGAGTGCCCGCGGACATCGCCTATCTCGAACGCCTGGCTGCCGACACATGGCGATGTCTGGAAACGCTTGTGCATCCGGCAACCGGTCTTCCGTTTGACGGCAGCGGCAAGGGCGAGTTCACATCCGTGAGCAACATCGGGTTCCTGCTGACGGATCTGGCGGCGGCGCGTGCCATGGGCTTTCTCGCAGAGGATTTGGCCGCGCGGCGGGCGGCGAAGACTCTGGATTCGCTTGAGAAGCTGAAAACCCGCTTCGGTTTTCAGCAGAGCTGGAATCATGTGGAGACGCTCGCGCCCGCCACGCACGACCCTTGGATTTCCATTCTGGATTCCGGCAATCTGGCCGCAGGGCTGATAACCGCCGGTGAGGCTTTTCCCGAGCACGCCGCGCGCTGTCGGCGGCTCGTTGACGAAATGGAATGGGCCGCCTTCTATGATCCCGTACGGCAGCGCATGCTGGGCGGTTATAATTGCGTCTCGAACGTTTTCAACCCCGAGTGGACGCTGCCTTTTGTCGGCGCGGATTCCCGGATGGCGCTGTTTCTGGCCGTGGCCTCCGGCGACGTGCCGGTGGCGGCATGGGATCGGCTTGACCGCGGCACCGAAGAGAAGCACGCGTGCCGGTATTATGTTCCCGGGTGGCAGGGGGGAGGGCTGTTCATGCAGATGATAGCCGGGCTCTGGCTAGACGAAGCGGGTACGGGGCCGGGGCGCTCGGCCGCGAATTTCGCCTATGCGCAGATCCGGCACGCGGACAAGCGCGGCTATCCGGTATGGGGGTGGTCGGCTTGCGCCGATCCCGACGGCGGCTATCTCGGTTGGGGACGCCTGCGCGACGAGGTGGTTACCCCCCATGCCGCCGCGCTGGCACTGCCTTACTTTCCGAAGCGCGCGCTGGACAATCTGCGGTCGATGGAAGGTCTTGGTGCGCGTCATCCGAGCCAAGGCTTTTATGATGCGGTTGATTTTGAGACCGGGCGTGCCGCGAAGCGCTTTCTGTTTCTCGATCAGTCCATGTTGATGATCAGTCTGGCCAACTTTTTGCGAGACGATGCGGTCCGGCGGCGTTTCGGCGGGGCGCCGCTGTCGCGGCGCGGCAGGCAAATCATCTATGATTACGCATCCGCCGATGCCGGCGCGCAAACATCCCTGACGCGGCCCTGATCGGTCTAAGCGGAACCGCGGGGAGCGGGAGGCGGCGTTGCAGCCTTCCGCTCCAATGACATGCGGCAGCGCTTTTACATCGCATCCGTTCTGTGAGCCAAATCCGCGCACTATTATCGCGCCGGTCGTGCGCCGCGTCTCATGTGCCAGCAGCGCGGTCTTGTGGACTATCTGCAACAGCAGCGCGCGTAGCGAGTGCGGCAGAGCGCGCCTGTTCCGCAGCCCCATGAATCTGTGAAACTTAGCATTTTTTCATCTCTGGCAAACGGGCTATAAGAAGGTAGATGTTTTCGCTGTCGGCGGTTTCGAGCACTTCGAAACCGGCGGCTGTGAAAAGGTTTGAAACTTCTGTCACCGGCGGCAGCAGATCGCCGTGCACGGAATGATCGCCGGTCTCGCTGTGGATGCGGTTGACCTCTTGCCGAGAGATGAAGTGCAGGATGTGCGCGTGTCCCCCCGGACGCAGAATTCGGCGGAAGCCGTCCAGCACGGCGGATGGGTCGCGGAAATGCGGCCAGGAGCTGAAGCAGAAGGCGCGGTCGAACGAGTGCGGCGGAAGCGGCAGATTTTCGGCTGCGGTCTCGATCCATGTCACGCGCGGGTCGCGGGTTTTGCCGCGGGCGAGCGCCAGCATGGCCGGAGAAATGTCCGCGGCTGTCACGCGGCCGGCGGGGCCGAGGCGTTCCAGCAGCGCCAAGGTCAGGTTGCCGGTGCCGCAGCCGAGATCCAGCACGCGCTCGTCGGGCAGGAGATGGAAGCGGTCGAGAAACCCGAGCAACTGTTCCCGGACTTTCGGCAGATCGTGCCAGCCGTCCCATTCCGGGGCTATTTTGTCAAAGAAGGGCACACGCGGGTCGCGGTCCGGCGCCGGAGGCGGCTGGCGGAGCAGACGGATTATGGCCGGGAGCGCGGCCAGTTCAAGCGACATCACAGGAGCGGACTGGGGATATAACGTCGGCATGCCGGTGACCGCGCCGGAGAGCGCGGGGATCAGCAGCGCGGTCAAAGCCGCGGGTCCTGGCGGAACGTAAAAAGCGAGCAGCACCAGCGGCAGGTACATGGGCATAAAGACGCGCCCGAGCTGGAGCGCGTGGAAGAGCGTTGGCAGCAGCAGCGCCGCGGCGCCGAAAACAGCGCAGTAGGCCAGGTCGCGCGGCTTCATGTTTTTTGGTTTCCTTTTCAGTAAATTTCTAAACCCCTGAACCCCTAAACACCGGCATACCATAGGTCCGCCGGTGTTTTAAAACTTCAGTTTCATGCCGGTATACCACATCACGCCGGGCATGGGGTAGCCCGGGAAATACTCGTGGTGCTGGTTGGTGAAGTTCTCGACAGCCACATAGACCTCGCCGCCGAGGCGTGAAAACGCGCGCGTGTCCAAGGCGAGGCGCGTGTTGAAGACCAGATAATCGTCGAGCTTCTCCAGCTCGGGATTGACGGTGCGCATGCTGTAGGCGCACTGGGAGGCTACATACTCGCCATCGATATCCCAGCGCACATGTTTGGCGAGCTGATACGACAGGCCCGCGCTGGAGGTGAGCTCCGGCATACGCGAGACCGGATGGTCCTGCGGGTCGGTGTAGGCGCCGCCGGCGAAGACGGTCAGATCCTTGGATGGGTAGATGTGCAGCGAGGCCTCGGCACCGTTTGCGCGCATTTTACCGGTGTTGATGTATCCCGTGGCGGTCGAGTCCATACGGTCTTCCACCTTGGTGTGGAAAAGCGCGGCGTGCAAGGCTGCCCGCTCGCCGAATTCAAGATGGGTTCCGGCCTCGGTGGTGTCCATGACCTCGGCATCTAGCGCGCGCCAGGTGCGGGGGGAGGTGCCGCGCATGTAGATGCCGGGATAATGCACACCGCGCGCGTGCGACACGAAAAAGCTGAGGCCGTCGCGTTCCAAGGTCAGGGCCGCGCAAGGCGCCCGCTCGTTGTCGAACTCGTCGCTGAGGTAGTAGCGCGCGCCGGCCGAGGGCGTCAGGGTCCACTCCTGGCCGAGATCAAAATCATAACGCGCCGCAGCATAAGGCGCCGTGATAAAGAAGCGGCCGTTGTAGCCCCATACGGCTCGGTTCAGCCGCTCGTTGATGTTCTTGGTGGAGCCGCCTTCGGACCAACTGTCAAGCGAGGCGGTCAGGGTCAGGCGCTCTATAAAGACGTCGCAGGATGAGCGGAAACCGTAATTGTGCCAGTCGGTGTTGGAGTATCCCGGGGGAGACGTAAGAACGCCGTCGCTGAGGTGGTCCTTGTGCCATTTGATCTCGCCGTCCTCGAAATAGAAGAGGGCGAACCCTTTGACGGACTCGCGGCTGGTGTCAAGGCGCAGGGCGTGGGTGTCGGTCCGGGTATCGAACTGGTCGCGGCGCGGCACGGGGCCGTCTTCCGGGCCGGGGTCACGCACCCAGTTGTCGGTGTGCTGGTAAATGTAGGAAAGGCGCTCGTGTCCGGAGAGAGACCAGCCGGCCTGCGCGAAAGCGTTGCGTAATTCCGCCTCGCTGTGGGCGCGCGCGCCCTCTGAATATTTGTAGGCGGCGCCCGCGTAATAGTCAAAGATATCGGCCTTGCCGCCGACTGCGGCGGAGGACAGCAGGGTGTTGAAGCGTCCGTAGGCGACGTTCAATTCGGCTTCGTGGCCCTCCTCGGCGCGCTGGCGCAGGGAGATGTCAACGGCGCCGAAGGTGCCGGGGTAGTTTTGCGGCTGCGGGTTCTTGGCGACGGTGACGCTGTCCGCGAAGTCGATGGGAGCTATGTCCATCAGCGGGTGCGACCAGACCCCGGATTCGCGCGGCACGCCGGCGGTGTAGATCTTGATCTCGCTGCCGGGGCGGGCCGTGCCCGCGCCGCGGACGTAGACCGAACCGCCCTGCGCCCCGCCGTAGGCGCCGACCGGGCTGTAGCGCGAGACGGTCATGCCCGGCACTTGGCGCAAGGCGGTCGGCAGGTCTGTGGCGCTGAGGCGCCCGAGCTGGTCGCGCCCGATCACGGCGCTGTTGGCGCCGTCCTTTGCGGTCTGCTCGAACTGTGTGATCGGCGAGGCCGTGATCACGATGCGGGTCTCCGGTGTCGCGTTACTGGAGGTGTTGAGAGTGTCGGCGGCGGCAAAGAGGGATACTGCGAAGAGAGCGGTTGAGCATCTGGCAATGATCGCGCTGCGGGTTTGAAAACACCGCAGTCTGAAGCATTGGCGCCGGTGGCCGGGAGTGGTCTTGGCGGACATTGGTCAGCCCTTCTTATGGTGTTACGTATGTTTAAAACAGTAACACTATGGCGCATATGCTGTCCATGAGTTTTTTTAAAAATCCGATTGGGGATCGGGGGCAGGTGAGATACAATAAAGCGGAATGGCAGCAAAACCCTACAGAGTGCTGTTGGCGGGGCTACTGGTTGCGGCGCCGCCTGCGGGGTTTGCTGTGCAGCACTGGATCGGCACAGGCGAGCGCGTATCGGGCTGGACGGGCGATGCGCCGGCCGATCGCCTGCGCCTTGGCGTGCGCGACGCGGGCGTGTACCGTGTGGGGGTTGGCGATATCGCTCTTGCCGCAGGCGTGGCAACCAATGACGCGCATGCGGCGTTGGCGAATGCCTGCTGCGCGTTAAGCTGCGGGGGACGCGAGGTGGCGTGGAGCACCAACGCGGCCTGCGACGCGCTGCTTTTCTACGGCACGCCCGCAACGGATATCTACGCTCCGGAGAATGTCTATTGGCTGGCATTCGGCGCGGGCCGCCGGATGGAGCGGCGGGACGCCGCGCCCGAGCCCGGGGCGGCAACCAACGAATGGTTCATGCACACACAATCCTATCGGCCGGAGTTCTTGGTTTCGAACGACTCTTCGCAGCGGCGCAGTTCAAAAGGCACGCTCACGAACGTTTTGAACTTCGGTAAATCCGTGTGGGGCAGCGATGTTGAAAGTCAGCGGCGAGTTGACAGGACAGTGCATATGCCCGGATATGATCTTGCCGCCGAAACCGGGGTGACGGTCAGGGCGTCTTTGTGCTCGTACCGGGATTTCGTTTTTCCGGACACGCACGAGTGCGAGATACGGGTCAATAATGTCAGTTGCGGTTCGCTCGACT
Source organism: Kiritimatiellia bacterium (assembly GCA_028707675.1). GTDB lineage: Bacteria > Verrucomicrobiota > Kiritimatiellia > RFP12 > UBA1067 > JAQVQN01. Next base: position 6,617 of record JAQWAM010000067.1, read on the forward strand.
GGTCGGGCGAAAAGGCGGTTGTTTGTGAGTACGCTGTGCCGGACGGAGCTCTGACCAACAGTATGCCGCTGCTGACGGTGCGGAACTGCGGCACGTCAACAAAAAACGACTTCATGATTCTTGAGCTAGAGTTGGTGTATCCGCGTTTATACGCGGCTGCGGAAGGCCATCTGCTGTGCGCGGGCGGCACAGGCGGGGTCACGCGGGTCAGCGGTTTTGCTTCCGGCGCGCTGCGCGTTTGGGATGTGTCGGAGACGGATGCGCCGCTGGATTTGTCCGTGCCGACTTGGCGGGAGTCGGGCGGAGATTGGCGGGCGGCTTTTCTGAGCGGCGGCAGCGCGACACGTTATGCGGTTTTCGACGAGGGTGCCG
>JAQWAM010000068.1 GCA_028707675.1 Kiritimatiellia bacterium
CGCGAAATCACAGGCGCGGAACTTTTCGACAAAGCCATCGAGATCGACCAAAGCCCGATCGGACGCACGCCGCGCAGCAATCCCGCGACCTATACCGGCGCCTTCACCCCTATCCGGGATCTCTTCGCCGCCACGCCGGCATCCAAAGTGCGCGGCTACAAATCGGGACGCTTCAGCTTCAATGTCAAGGGCGGACGTTGCGAGGTCTGCAAAGGCGACGGCATGCGTCGTCTGGAGATGCATTTTCTGCCGGACGTTTATGTCACGTGCGAGCAGTGCGGCGGCCAGCGCTATAACAAAGAGACTTTGGAAATCCGCTACAGCGGCATGAACATCGCCGAGGTTTTGGACATGACCGTGGAAGACGCCACGGAGTTCTTCGCCGCCGTCCCCTCCATCGCCAGAAAACTGCGAACATTGTCGGAAGTCGGACTCGGTTACGTGCGGCTGGGACAGTCATCCACCACGCTTTCGGGCGGAGAGGCGCAGCGCATAAAGCTGGCCACCGAGCTGTCCAGACAGTCCACAGGGCGCACCCTCTACCTTTTGGACGAGCCGACAACAGGCCTGCATTTCGAGGATGTCCGGAAACTTCTGCAGATCCTGTTGCGGTTGCGGGCGTCAGGTAACACGGTTATCGTGATCGAGCACAATCTTGACGTTATAAAATGCGCGGATCATTTGATCGACCTCGGACCCGGCGGCGGCGGCGAGGGCGGTTTTCTGGTAGCCGAGGGCACTCCGGAACAGGTGGCAGAAAACGTCAATTCACACACGGGCCGCTTCCTGCGCGACTTGCTGAGAACTTGAAAGCGTCAATACTCCGGCGATTCGTCCACCTGCATATTGCCGGCGTCAGACTCGTGCTCATCGGATCGGTCCGAAAAGCGCGTCAGGCTTTCCTCAAAATTCAAGTGCACTTCCCCGGTGGGGCCATTGCGGTGTTTGGCCACATCCACAATAGCAAGCAGCGTATCATTTAACTCCATCTCGCCGGATGCTTTGCAGGGGCGGCGCAACAGTAACACCACGTCGGCATCCTGCTCGATCGCGCCTGAATCCCGCAAATCCGACAATTTCGGCTTGTGCGACTTGTCGTGGCGCTGCTCCGGCGCGCGGCTGAGCTGGCTCAGCACGATCACCGGCACGTTAAGCTCCTTGGCCATGGCTTTGATCTGGCCGGAAATTTGGGACGTCTCTATCTGACGGCCTTGACGGGCGAACTCGCGGCAATTGCATAGCTGCAGATAATCGATGACCACCAGCTCGATTTTGTGCGCCTTCTTCATGCGGCGGGCGCGCGCCCGCATATCCATCACATCCAAAGCGCCGGTGTCGTCCACATAAATCGGCGCGGCGGCTATCTCGGTCGCGGCGCGCGTCAATTGCTGGTTGATCCTCTGCGGGTTACCGATACCTTGGTCGATAAGAAAACCTTGGACTTTCGCAAAGCCGCACAACATGCGCATGGCCAAAGACTCTGTCGACATTTCAAGCGAAAAAACGCCCACCGGATGCGGTCGGTTGTGATCGCCCTTCATCGGGGAACCGTTCATGTCTTTACCGAGCGCCACACACTCGGCAATGTTCATAGCCAGCGAGGTTTTCCCCATGGAAGGACGGGCGGCCAGCACAATCATTTCGCCGTTGCGCAGACCTTTCAGTTTCTTGTCAAGATTGGCAAAGCCAGTGGGCAGTCCGGCTGAGGCGCCGGGCCCCAGCGTAAACAGACGGTCGATATGCGCCATCGTATTGCTGATGGCTTTTTCCCAAGGGATACCGCTGCTGTCTTTACGGTCTGAAATGGCCAAGAAGCGCTGTTCAATTTCGCTTAGGATCAGATCCGCGCTGACCGCCTCATTGAAACAACGTCGTTCAGCATCGCGCGCGCAATTGATCACTGTGCGCAGCAGATGCTTTTGCCGCACGATGTTAATGTAGTACTCGGCATGCGCGGCAGTGGGCGTGGAATCGATCAGGCTTTGGATGAAAACGACGCCGCCGAGTTCCTCCAGCCGCCCCATGGCTCGCAAACGCTCGTTCAGTGTCACCGCATCAATCAGCATGGAAGCGCGCGACATCTCGCTGAGCGTCTCGAACAACAGGCGGTTCTGCGGAACGTAAAACGAATCCGGCGACAGGCCGCTCTCCACGCACAAATCCATCACGCGGTTTTCAGAGGCGACATCCAGCAGGATCGACCCCAGAACGCCGCGCTCGGCCTCGGCGCTGTGCGGAATCACGCGGAGCGATTTAGCATCGGGCTCTGCCGCGTTTGTTTCATTGAGGGACATCTGCAGACCACCTGTCAATCCGATAAACCGGCGACACGAAAAACCCCGCGCCGCCTCGCGGGGCGCGGGGTCATACGATTCAACCTTCCACAACCCAAACCCGTACGGTGCAGGTGACCTCGGGGTGGAGTTTGACAGGGACATCGAAAGTCCCGGTTTCCTTTAACGTGTCCTCAAGCGCGAGCTGACTCTTGTCCAGAGCGATCTTGTTGACGGACTCGATCTCCGCCACAATATCACCGGCCGAGACGGAACCGTAGAGCCGCGAGCCGTCAACCGTCTTGGCCCGGATCGTAACCGAAACGTTGCGCAGTTTCTCCGCTTTATCCTTGGCTTCCGCCAATTGGATGCGCGCCAGTTCCTCACGCTTCTTGCGCAGTTGCTCAAGCCGCCGCAAGGCGTGCTGAGACACCGGCATGGCGAGATCCTGAGGCAAAAGATAATTGCGCGCGTAACCGTCCGCGACTTTCACGACATCGCCGGCTTTGCCGAGTTTTTCGACATCCGACAGCAAAAGCAGTTCAGTACCCATTTTTTCACTCCTCTCGGGTTATGCCATCAGGCCCATGTTGCGGGCGCGCCTGACACCTTTTTTGATCTGCCGCTGCTGTGCGGCAGTGACCCCGGTAAGGCGCGGCGGCATGATTTTGCCGTGTTCGGTCACGAAGCGTCGCAGGACATCGACATTGTTTAAGTCCACAATGTCATTGGGGTCCAAAGCGCGCGCACGTTTACGTACGGAACTGTTGTCGCGGTCACGGCTGTCCCGTTCCGCCCTATTGTAGCTTTTCCTTTGCATGGCCATACACTTAATCCTTATTATCAATCCCTCTGTTTCAAAAAGGCAGATGCTCGTCGTCATCCTGCAGACCGTCACCGGACGGTTCGCCTGTGGCGTTTGCGTCATCCGCGGCCTCAAAACGAGGCGGCGTTTGACTATCAGCCCTGAAGCGCGGGGAAGCGTCCAACGGCGCGCTCTGATTGTCGCGCTTTGGCGCGGGGCCGACAAACTTAATGGTGTCCGCCCTCACGCGCAACTTGCTGCGCTTTTCACCCTGCGGGTTTTTCCACTCGTCCAACTGCAACCGGCCCTCCACCAGGACCGGACTGCCTTTTTTAAGGTATTGGTGGCAGAGCTCCGCCAGACGGTTCCAGACCGTCACATCAACAAAACATACGATTTCGCGGTTCTCCCCGGTGTTTTTGTCGCGCCAGTTCTCCGAGACCGCCAGCCCTAAATCAGCCACTTTCGAACCAGAAGGCGCTGTTTTCAGTTCCGGGTCACGGGTTAGATTACCCATCAGTATCACTTTGTTGAAGGAAGCCATAGTCACCCCACCCCTTTAAGACTGCCCCGGCAGCCCTTCGGCATCAATCCTCCCGGCTGTCTTTTTCAGCCGCCTCTCTATCCGCCGCAGCGGCACGCGCCGCCTCGCGGGCTTTGTGCGTTTCTGCCTGCTGCGCCAAGACCTCCTCACGGCGCGCGTCAACAGCCAGCACCTGTACGCGGAAAACTTCTTCCGCAAGCCGATAACGCGCGATCAAAGTCTTGATCTGCGCCGGATCCATCTCAAAACGGATCTTAACGTAAACACCGTTCTCCTTCTTCCGCATAGGGCGGGCAAATGATCGTTTGCCAAGCACCTGCGTATCCAGCACTGTCCCTGAAAGGCGCGTAATTTCTCCGCACACTTTCTCGATCTGCTTATCCAGAATCTCATCTTTTGCCGAATTGGCGAAGATGTACAAGCCGTCATACTTCTTCATTACGGGTTAATCCCTTTCATTGCGGTCTTTCGGACTGATCCTCATCATAGCGCAATCCGTTATACCTGTTCATTGCCTCATCCAAACCTTTTGTCACCAAGCACTGCACCGCATCAGCCGCAAGAGTAGCCATCCGTTCCGCAAGAATCTGTCGCGCGGGGTCAAACTTGCCAAGCACATGGCTTTTCAGCCCGCCTTCCCGCATCGTCCTTCCCACTCCCAGCCTGACTCTCGGAAACTCCTCGCTTCCCAACTCGCCGATGATCGATGCCAGCCCCAAATGGCCTCCACTGCCACCCGCGGCGCGTATGCGCAACCGGCCTAAGGCCAAGTCAGCGTCATCCGACACCACAATCAAGTCCTGCGGAGCGCCGCGATAGTAACGCAACATGGCCGCCACGCTGGTTCCGCTCAAGTTCATGTACGTCTGCGGTTTTATCAGCCATAGAGTACTCTTCGCAAAAGCGGCGCGCGCCACGAGCGCATTGAACCCGGAACTGTTTTTCCACGCGGCATCCAGACGCGCTGCCACAAGATCGACAACGTCGAACCCCACATTATGCGGCGTGTTGGCGTAGTCGGCGCCGGGGTTGCCCAGTCCCGCAATCAATTTCACGCGGTCGTGCCCTCCGGTTTACTTCTTGGCAGGAGCCTTCTCGGCAGCAGCCGCTTCCTCTTCCTTCTTGCCCTTGGTGATTACATCGGGAGTGGCAGGGGCCGCCTCCGCGCCTTCCACGCTCTCTGCCGACTCTTCATCCGGCAAGGCGACACTCGCCACCACGATATCTTTGCCCGTAAGCAACTCGTAATTTTCGCCTAGAGCCAGATCCCGCACAAACAGCGACTGGTTCAGCTTGAGGTGCGAGACGTCGGCTTCGAAATAATCGACGATGTCGGAGGGCAGACACTCCACATCAACCTGACGCAATATCTGCTGCATCACGCCGCCGCCGATTTTCACACCTTCAGGTTCACCCAGCAAACGTACGGGTATCTGAACATGGATTTTCTCCGACATGGATATCTCTCCGAAATCCGCATGGATCGGATACCCTGTTATGACGTCATACTGCACTTCACGCATCAGCGCATGAACGTCATCACCTTCAATATCGAGGGTGACCAGCACCTGCTCGCTAGCGTGTTTGCGCAGCATTGATCTGAACTCATGCGCGTCAAACTTAGCCAACGTCGTGCCGCCCCCGATCCGATTAACCGCGGCCGGCACACTGCCGGAGCGGCGCAAACGGCCTGCCGCGCCGGAACCCGTTTCCGTGCGCGACTCGGCTTTCAACCTGATCTCTTGGTTCGCCATTTTTTCCTCTATCACTAACTTAATTCCGTCCGACGCACTAAACGCCCAACCGCGTCCGCGATTCACGAGGTGTCAACCCAACACCCGCCGCCGCTTCCGCTCCCGGGCGCCGTTCATGCAATCCGACAGCCTTGTTTTCGTTTGTCCGCAACCCGTCAGGTCAGTACCTGAAAAGCGAGCTAACGGACTGGTCATTGTGGATCCTGCGCATCGCCTCGCCCAGCAACCCCGCCACGGATAACACCGTCAGCTTCATCGGCAGCCCGGCGGCGGTCAGGTCGTCCCGTAAAGGGATCGTGTCCGTGACCACCAGCTCGGTCATGCAGGTGTCAGCCTTCAGGCGCTCCACGCCTTTATCCGTCAAGGGCAAGTGCGTCACCGCCGCTCTGACGGAGACGGCTCCATGCTCTTTCAGGATCTTGGCTGCCGCACACAGCGTGCCGCAGGTCGTGACCATGTCATCAACCATGATCACGTCGCAGCCCTCAACGTCACCAACGACGCTGAAGGCGTCCACATCCGCGTCTCCCAAGCGCTGCTTCGCCACAATCGCCAGGCCCGTGCCCAGCATTTGCGAATAAGCGTAAGCCACTTTTGCCCCTCCGGTATCGGGCGACACGACGAGCGGCTTCTTCAGCTCCATTTCGCGCAGGTGCTTCACCATCACCGGCGCGGCGTGCAGGTGGTCGACGGGAATGTCAAAAAATCCTTGTATCTGCTGCGAATGCAGGTCCATGGTCAACACACGGTTGGCGCCCGCGGCTACCAGCAGGTTGGCCACCAGCTTCGCAGTGATCGGAACGCGCGGCTGATCCTTGCGGTCCTGCCGCGCATAGCCGTAGTATGGCAGCACCGCGGTTATGCGCGAAGCCGAGCCTCGGCGCGCGGCATCGATCATGATCAGCAGCTCCATCAGCGCCTCGTTCGGTTGACGGCAAATCGGCTGGACTATGAACACATCCATGCCGCGCACGTTATCCACAATCTTAACATGCGTCTCGCCATCCGGGAAACGGCGTATGCTAATGTCCCCCAAACGCCCCTCAAGAAAGGTCATGATTTTCTCGGCAAGAGGCAGATTAGCTGTTCCAGAAAAAACGATCATTTTCGCATCGGCGCCTTCCGCGCATTCAAATACCCGACTATCAAACTGGTTGCCCGGGGTGGATTCGAACCACCTCTGAGAGAGTCAAAGTCTCTTGTGCTGCCATTACACCACCGGGCAGGTACGCACCAAAACGTGCCATAAGCCGGGATCCAATTTCCGGCTTACCTCCTGTCCGTGGAGTTCGTCACGCACCAGACCGAAGACGGAAGCCCCGCTCCCGGAAAGCAAAACTCCCAAACAGCCCGCTTTTTCAAGCAGCCTGGCCGTCTCGGAGATTACAGGAATACTTTCGTAAACCGCCGTTTGCAATCCGTTGTGTAGCGCCTTCGCCGCAGCCGACACGTCACTGGCCCGGATAGAAGA
>JAQWAM010000069.1 GCA_028707675.1 Kiritimatiellia bacterium
CTGGGATTTCCAGAAACGGCGGCGGCTGCGACGTATGTACCAGTTGGTCAGGTCTTCGACAAAATGCACGAACGGCCGCACGGAACGCTGCAGGTCGTAGGCGTCCATAGCCTCGGTCACGTCATTAACCAAACTCTCCAGCGAGCTGACAATCCACCGGTCAAGCACGTTGGAGCTTTCCGGCTTCAACACCTTGTCGTCATGGATGCCGTCGACATTCGCGTAGGTCACGAAAAAGCTGTAGGCGTTCCACCACGGTATCAGCAGGTCGCGCAGAATCTGTTTCACGCCGCTTTCCGAAAACCTCAGGTTCTCGGCGCGAACCACCGGAGAGTAGATCATGTAAAGCCGCAGCGCGTCCGCGCCGTAGGCGTCCAGAATGTGCGTCGGGTCAGGATAGTTCTTGAGACGCTTGGACATCTTCTTGCCGTCCTCGGCCAGCACCAGCCCGTTCACCACCACGTTTTTGAAAGGCGACCGGTCGAAAAGGCAGGTTCCCAGCACCATAAGTGTGTAGAACCAGCCGCGCGTCTGATCCAACCCCTCCGCGATGAAGTCGGCCGGAAAGAAGGCGGCCAGATCCGCCTGAGCCTCTCCCGCATTTCCCTCTCCTCTCCCCACTCCTAACTCTTCACTCTTAACTCCTAACTCTTCACTCCCCACTCCTAACTCTTCACTCTTAACTCCTAACTCTTCACTCTTAACTCCTAACTCTTCACTCTTAAATCCTAACTCTTCACTCTTAACTCCTAACTCTTCACTCTTAACTCTTCCCTCCCCGAAGGGGTAGTGCTGCTGCGCGTAAGGCATGGCGCCGGACTCGAACCAGCAGTCCAGGACCTCGGGAGTGCGGCGGTAGGTCTTGCCGTCCTGGCGTATGACCACATCGTCGATAAAATGCTTGTGCAGGTCAGTCACCTTTACGCCGGAGAGCTTTTCCAGCTCCGCGACAGACCCGACGCAGATCATGTCAGCCGGGTCGGCCTCGTTCACCCAGACCGGTATGCAGGAGCCCCAGAAACGGTTGCGGCTGATGTTCCAGTCGCGCGCCTCTTTAAGCCAGTTGCCGAAGCGCTTGTCCCCCACGTATTCAGGCATCCAGTGCACAGACTCGTTGTTGCGGGCCAGGCGGTCGTGCAAATCTTCCACCTTCACATACCACGCCTCGATGGCGCGGTAGATCAGCGGCGTGTCCGTGCGGTCGCAGAAAGGATAGCTGTGCACGATGGTCGACTGGTGAACCAGCTTGCCCTCTTGCTTCAGGCGCCTGATCAAGTCTTTGTCGCAATCCTTGCAGAATCGTCCGGCGTATTCCGGCAGCTCGTCCGTGAAATTGCAAGATGCGTCCAGCGGGTCTGCGATGACACTGATTCCCGCGGCCTTGCAGACCCGGAAGTCGTCCTCGCCGTAAGCCGGCGCCATGTGCACCAGCCCCGTGCCGTCCCCGGTGCTGACGAACCCGTCGTTGAGCACTCGGAAAGCGCCGTGCTCGGCAAATTGGGCGAAGTAAGTAAACATGGGCTCATAGGTCCAGCCCAGAAGGTCGCTCCCTTTGACGCGGGCCGCTACGCTGTACTCGTCCGCGCTCTTGTAATAGGCGTCCAGCCGCGCCTCGGCCATCACGTAGCAGACCGGGGCTTTCGCGTCGCGCACCACCACGTAATCGATGTCAGGCCCGGCGCAGATCGCCAGATTCTCGGGCAGCGTCCAAGGCGTGGTCGTCCAGATCAGCAGCCGAGTCTCTCCCCAGGCCGGGTCGGCGCCGCCAGTCACCTTCACGCCTACGGTAACCGCAGGATCCTGCACATCCTTGTAGTTGCTGCCGGCCTCGAAGTTGCTGAGCGGTGTGCTTAGCTTCCAACTGTACGGCATGATGCGATAGGATTTGTAGACGCGGTCCTGATCCCACAACCGCTTGAACACCCACCAGATCGTCTCCATGAAATCCGGGTCCATGGTCTTGTAGTCGTTGTCGAAATCGACCCAGCGGCCCATGCGTGTCACGGTCTTGCGCCACTCGTCCACGTACGTCAGAACCATCGAGCGGCACTGCTCGTTGAATTTGCCGACGCCAAGCTGGCGGATCTCGTGCGAGCCGGAAACTCCCAGTGCCTCCTGCGCCAGCGCCTCGATGGGCAGACCGTGGCAATCCCAGCCGAAGCGCCGCTCGACATGGCAGCCGCGCATGGTCTGGTAGCGCGGCACGATGTCCTTGATCGTGCCGGCCAGCAGATGGCCGTAATGCGGCAGGCCGGTCGCGAAGGGCGGGCCGTCGTAAAAAACATAGTCGCGCTTGCCGCGGTTGCGCTCAACGCTCTTGCGGAACGTCTCGCGCTTCTCCCAGAAAGCTAGCGTCTCGCGCTCCATGGACGGAAAATCGATCTTGTTGGATACTGGCTGAAACATGATAACCTTTTTTCTCCTCTATTAGTGACCGCATTATAACAGACCGTCAGCCTCGCGTGAACGCAGAACCTGCGCGGCCCGGCAGCCCGCGTCGCGGAATGCCGGAATGGCGAACCGCCCTTTTTATCCGTAAGCGTCTTAACATTGACCTTCTAGCCGTTTATTAAGTACCGTGCTATAAAGAGGGCATGAACACACAAGTCGCAAAGACGGACAAGGCGGGGCGCAAGCGTTATCTTTATAGCGGGCGCCGGGAACTGTTGCGCAAATTCGGCGCGGGCGGCATGACGCAGGTAGAGGCCGGGAACGGTTTCCTGTCTCGGGCTTGTTGCCGTGGGTTCAAGATACTTCAAGACGACGGTGTCGGTCACGCCGGGTATGCCGTTGGCGGGAAGGTAGTGCCTGGCAAGCTGATAGGCTTTTTTGTCGGTCTCTGCGTTGTTCACACCCAATCTCATTTGAAATCCGCACACAAGCTCGCTAAGTGGCGTTCGCGGCAGACGGTGTATAACCCAAATTGCGGCGGTTCTTTCACCCCTCCCAGTCCGCGCACACGAGTTCTGCCTGGGCCAGCACGGTCTTGACCGCATCTTCCTGCAGGTCCGGCGGATAGCCGTATTCCCGGAGAATGCGCCTGACCATGACCCGGATCTTGGCCCGTGCGCTCTCCCTGAGGTTCCAGTCGATCGTCACGCTCTTGCGTACCGTGGAGAGCAGCCTGACCGCGATGACCTTGAGCGTGTCGTCGCCCATGACCTTGACCGCGGTGTCGTTGGTGGCGAGGGCGTCGTAGAAAGCGATCTCGTCGTCATTCAACCCCAGATCCTGCCCGCGCTTCGACGCGGCGTCCAGTTCCTTGGCCATCTTGATCAGCTCGTCGATGAATTCTAGCGTTGAAATAGCCCGGTTGTGATAGGCGTTGAGCGCCTGCTTGAGCCGCTCGCTGAAGAGCCGGGACTGCACGAGGTTGCGCCTGGACCTGACCCTGAGTTCGTCGCGCAGCAGCTTCTCCAGAAGTTCGGCGGCCACGTTCTTGTGCTTGAGCCCTTTGACCTCGGCCAAAAACTGCTCGGACAGGATCGAGATGTCGGGCTTGGCGATGCCGGCGGCGGTGAAGACGTCGATCACCTGGCCCTCGGTGACGATGGCCCTGGACACGAGCTGCCTCACGGCGGCGTCGAGCTGCTCAGGCGTTTTCCTGCTGCCTAGTGATTGCTTGTTCAGCACCGCCTGCAGGGTCTGGAAGAACGAGACGTCGTCGCGGATCGCGGCAGCCACGTCGGAGGCCGCGCACAGGGCGAAGGCGCGTGACAGCTCCGTGACGACCTTGATGAAGCGCGGTTTGCCGTCGGCCTGCGCCAGGATACGTTCCTGGCCTGCGGGGATGAGCTGCAGCCGCTCCGTGGCCGTGCCCGTGGCCCACTTCGCCCACTTGAACCCGTGAAGCATGTTGCACGCGACCTCGTGCTTCTCCAGCATGACCGCTATGGCTTTGGCGGTGTCGCAGGTGGGGTCGCCCATGCCGCCGCTCTCGGTGTAGACGGCGAGCGCCTTTCTCAACTGGTCGGCGAGGCCCAGATAATCAACGACGAGCCCGCCGGGCTTGTCCCTGAACACGCGGTTGACGCGGGCGATTGCCTGCATGAGGCCGTGGCCCTGCATGGGCTTGTCCAGATACATGGTGTGGAGGCAGGGCGCGTCAAAACCTGTCAGCCACATGTCCCTGACGATCACGATGCGGAAGCTGTCCTTACTGTCCTTGAACCGCACCGCCAGCTTGCGCCGCCTGAGCTTGTTGCGGACATGCGGCTGCCACAATGGCCCGTCGTCGGCAGATCCGGTCATCACGACCTTGACCACGCAGTCTTTGCCGCTCTCGGTCTCGGCGTCATCGTCTTTGGCGCCGGCCCAGTCCGGACGCAGGCGGATGATGGCGTCGTACAAGTCCACGCAGATCCTGCGGCTCATGCAGACCACCATGGCCTTGCCGTCCATGGCTTCCCAGCGCCGCTCGAAATGGGTGACGATGTCCTGCGCCACCAAGGCGATGCGCTTGGGATCGCCCACAAGCGCTTCCAACGCCGCCCACTTGGTCTTGAGCTTCTCCTTGCGTGTCAGCTCCTCGCCCTCGGTGATCTCCTCGAACTCCTCGTCCAGTTTCGGCACGGCGGCGGCGTTGAGGGCGAGCTTGGCTATCCTGCTCTCGTAGTAGATGGGCACAGTGGCCTTGTCCGCCACTGCACGCTGGATGTCGTAGACGCTGATGTAGTCGCCGAAGACGGCGCGGGTGTTGGCGTCGGTTTTCTCGATGGGCGTGCCGGTGAAGCCGATGAAAGTGGCTCCGGGCAATGCGTCACGCATATGCCGCGCCAGGCCGTCAATGAGGTCGTACTGCGAACGGTGCGCCTCGTCGGCGATCACGACGATGTTTCTGCGGTCGCTGAGAGCGGGCATGCGCTCGCCCTTCTCCGGCAGGAATTTCTGGATCGTGGTGAAGACCACGCCGCCGCTGGCGCAGTTCAGCAGTTCCCGCAGGTGGTCGCGGCCCTCGGCCTGGACCGGGGTCTGGTTCAGGATCTCGTGGCAGCGCTGGAATTGTCCGAAGAGCTGGTCGTCGAGGTCGTTGCGGTCGGTGAGGACGACCAGAGTCGGGTTTTGCATCTTCGGGTTCCGGATGATGCGGCCCGCGTAAAAAAGCATGGACAGGCTCTTGCCCGAGCCCTGCGTGTGCCACACCACGCCGGCCCTGCGGTCGCCCTCTGCGCCGTCGTTCATGCGCCCGGCCCAGTAGCGTCCTTCGGTGTCCTGCGGGTCATGGGTCTCGCCCCAAACGCCCATGCCCGAGGCCCTGAGCGTCTCCTCCACGGCGGCGTTCACGGCGTGGAACTGGTGGTAGCCGGCGATGATCTTGCTGACCGCGCCCGTGTCCGGGTCCTCCTCGAAAGCGGTGAAGTGTAACAGCAGGCACAAAAACCGATCCTTCGCGAAAACGCCAATGAGCAGGGTCTGCAGTTCCAGCCGGGCGGATGCTTGTTGTGCCTGCTGACCCTCACCCCCGTCCCCTCTCCCAGTGGTAGAGGGGGGATAGGTCATACCGGTCGCGGTGCCTCCCTCGCCCTTTGGGAGAGGGATAGAGGGTGAGGGTGACGGCGGGGCGTCAATTTCGCGCCAGACCTTGAACCACTCCTGATCCGCCGTGATCGAGCCGGCCCTGGCTGCCACGCCGTCGCTGGCGACGAGCATGGCGTTGTAGCCGAGAAGCGAGGGGATATCGGCCTTGTAGGTCTGCAACTGCGCGTACGCGCTCCAAACCGTGGTTTGCTCGTCAGCCGCGTTCTTGAGTTCGATGACGGCGAGCGGGAGGCCGTTGACGAAAAGGACGATGTCGGGCCGGCGGCTGGCCTGGCCTTCGACAACCGCGAACTGGTTCACGGCCAGCCAGTCATTTGCGGCGGGATCGTCAAAGTCGATGATTTTGACGATGTCCCACCGCAAACCCTCACCCCCGTCCCCTCTCCCAAGGGTAGAGGGGGGCATGTCGGCATGGAACCCTCGCCCTTTTGGAGAGGGTTGGGGTGAGGGTGCCTGTCGCCTGTATTCGACAGGAATGCCGTCGCGCAGCATGCGGTGGAAGGCGCGGTTGGTTTGGACGAGCGAGGGCGTGGCCACGCGCAGGACCTTGCGCACGGCATCCTCCTGCGCCTCGGCGGGAATGCCTGTGTTGAGGCGGGCCACGGCATCGCGCAGGCGGCCAATGAGCACCGTGTCGCCGAACGAGTCGCGCTCGGCGGCGGTCTCGCCGGGGGCGATGTGCGGGCCGTGCGCGACCGCGTAGCCCAGCTCCTTGAGCCAGGCCAGGGCCGCGTCTTCGAGCTGACTCTCGCTTAAGCGAGAAAGATCCCGGTTCGTTTTCATTGCGTTCCCTGTTCCTCCAAGCGTTGCGCCCGGGCGTTGCACTGCTCGCATGTCGCGCGGGTTGCGTCGGGCTGGTCTGCGGCAAAGGGCGAAAGCCAGAGCGCAAGGCCCTCCGCCAATGCCGCCCCCCATTTCGAAGGAACCGTCTCCGGCAGGCACATGGGCGCGAGCCAGATCAGGCGCGCGTCGCTACGGGCCAACAGCCGGTCCAGCACCGCCCGTTCGCCCGGCGAGAAGACGGTGCCCACCACGACGGCGTTGCCGCTCGCCCCGTTGTCGCTCGCTTCAGCGAACGCCTTTTCGATGTCCTCCGCCGTCGCCCGCCGCGAGATGCGCAACGCGCGCTTGGGCGCCGCCCGCAGAAGCGCGAGGTTCCCGAGGTAGCGGCCCTCCGGAACCCTGCCGCGCGGCAGGCGCTTGAGCGTCCAGCGCAACGGGTTCGCCCGGATGTAAGCCTCCTTTTGCGCCAGCTCCTCGTCGTTGA
>JAQWAM010000070.1 GCA_028707675.1 Kiritimatiellia bacterium
ATAGTCTGGCCGCCACAAACGTTTCGGTCGCTGATTGCGCCGCGACGCCCGGCTCTTCGCGGTAAGCGGGTCCGCCTTGGCCCGCGCCATATTGGGCCCGCACTATCGCGTTGGAATCTCCGCCCAGAGCTAAAGGACGTATGGCGCGGATGAGCTGCAGTTTACGGTCGTGGATGTCGTCGGCATCGAATCGTTCGGGCGGTTCCATTGCCGTCAAAGCCAGCATCTCGATCATATGGTTCTGAAACATGTCGCGCAGCAGACCGGTGTGATCGAAATAGTTGGCGCGACCCTCCACGCCCAGGGTTTCTGCGACGGTGATCTGCACATGATCAACATAACGCGCGTTCCAGAGCGGCTCGAAAATGATGTTGGCAAAGCGCGTGATTATGATGTTTTGAATCGTCTCTTTTCCGAGATAATGGTCGATGCGGAAAAGCTGTTCTTCCTTTGCCACGGTTTTGAGAAAGGCGTCCAAACCGGCCGCGGTAGCGGTGTCCGCGCCGAACGGTTTTTCTAACAACAGGTGTCGCCAGGGGCCGCGGTCATGGTCGTGCTCGCTGATCTGTCCGGTTTTGTCGAGCAGGGATATGATCGGCCTACAGGACGATGGCGGTACGGCCAGGTAATAGAGACGGTTCAGCGGCACGGGCGATTCGGCCGTACGGTCCAGCCCGTCCAGATGCGCCGCGAGATCATGGAAAGTGGAGGGCTCGTCCGCGTCCGCCTGTAGGTAAGTGACGCGGCTCATGAAAGCGGCGCGTGCCGGCGGTTCGGCCTGCGGCAGGAAAGCCGCTGATTTTTCGCGGAAAGCCGCGTCGGTCATGAGGGATCGTCCGCACCCGACGATGCGGGTGGCCGCATGCAGGAGGCCGAGGCGGTGCAACTGGAAAAGCGACGGGAGAAGTTTGCGTCTGGCGAGATCGCCGGTGCCGCCGAACAGCACCAGCACGCAAGGGCCGGGCGCGACCTCGATACAGAACGCTCCCGCCGGCCTTTCATATTCAGCCGGTTTAATAACATCATTGCGCTCGGGCGTTTTTATCATGCGGAAACCTCTTGATGTTCGGATTCGGTTGACATTGGCTGATTCGGCAAGCGTCTCTGTGCGGGGGACTACGGCCGGGGCGTTTCCATCATCTGTCGGGCGAACATCTGAAAGAGCATCTCTTGCAGTACTTTTCGGCCGTCGCGGTTGGCGCGCTGCAGGGCGGCGATCTCGTTGGCGCTGAAACGTGCCGCTGTGCTCAGACCGCGCTGCCGGCCGATGCATAAACCCATAAAGGCTCCGTCGCCTTCGGCGGGGAAGCGCCGCGCTTGCTCGGGCTTTATATCAGGCATCATGGTTACCACATGCCTTAAAAGGGCGGAAGCTCTAAACTTTCCGCCGATTGCCATGTCTTCGGCGGACAGCGCGCGGCTCTGCGTGTGCAGCATGCGGTGCAGCGGCATGGGCTTGGCAGCGAACAGGTCGGCAGTCAACTCCCGGCTGAAAGAGTGCGGCGATCCGACCACGGTGATTAGGGCGTCATTAACCAGCGCTGTCTCCAGCGCGGCGTGTTTGAGGAACAGCGCGAGGATCGTGTTCAGCAGCGAGGCGGATTGGACGGCGTTCGTGCTGTTCTGTGACGCGGCGGGCGTCACGGAGACGGAGTAAGTCTCGATCTCGACACCTCCTGACTGCCGCGGCGGACCGCGCCTCAATACGATCCCGTCCCCGCGGGAGGCGGTGTGCAGCTTTCTTATGGCTTGCTTGACCGCATCCCTGTCTTTAACCGGTTCGATCTGCACCAGGCGCAGCCCCCGGCGGGAGCCGGAAAGTGTCAGGTAAAGCGCCCTGTCGCCGGAAAAAGCCTGCGGCGGCAGCATGGAGCGGGCCGGGTTAATAACCGGCAGCTCGGCGGTGCCGCGGTAGGCTTGCCAATGCCGTTCAGGCCCGGATGCGCCCGCGTATGCGTAGAAAGCATTATCCGGGATCGCGTTCCATAGGGTTCCGTCCGGCAGCAGGCGCGCCCCGACAATCTTATCCAACGGCGTGTCCGGCTTTGGTGTGCCGCGCAGTATGGCGGTCAGAGCCTGACCGTCAACATTGACATCAATGGAAAGCGTCTCGAAATCCTTTAGGAAGCGTGCGGTGTTGAAGACCGAAGCGGCAAACGCCGTGTGTTTGGCGGAGAGGTCGGCAATGCGTTGCGGGTTGACCAAGGCGCGGAAAGTGGCGCCCGATGTTTGGGGCGGCGCGCCGATCAGGCTGGCGCGGTTCTCCCAAGCCCAGTCGAGGGCCGCGGGCGATCTGGACACCATCAGGTGCTTGCCGCACAGCGTGGCCGCAACTTGCGGAGCGAGGTTGGTCCTGGAGGGGGACCCGAAAAGGGTGGCTTTTTCCAGCGGTGTTGACGAGGCGTACGTGTCTCGGAAAAAAACCTGTACAGTTGTGCCGGGGTCGGCCAGCGGCACCAGCGCCACGTTGCAGGGGTTCTCCTCGGATAACGGCAAGGCGGGGTCCACGGTCTGGACAACGCGCAGGGTTTCCCTCGACGCGACCCCCGCGAAAGACGGCAGCGCCAGGATGGCCGCGAAACGTTCTTCGACCGAATCCGGTTCTATGGGCAGCTCGGCGCTGCGGCTGAATGCTGACATGCCGTAAACCGCGCTAAGATAGTTGTCGGTCTCGACCATCGCCACAAACAGCCTTTCGGCGCGCCCGTAACAGGCGGCGCCCAGCATGACGGACGCCAGCGCTCGCGGCAAGGTCCGTTTGCCTATGGGACATGACTTTATATGGCAGGTCGGAAATCGCATAAGTGTGCGGGCCTTAAGGGATGTCAGCGTTTGCGCGGCTGCGGGCGGTAGAACATCATGACCACGTTCTTGAGGTGTTCGGCCAGCTCGGGATCGCTGCCGTAGATGTCGTCCTCGGAACCGCAGGTCTTGCCTTGGATGTTGGCCGAGACGAAGATCGCCTCGTTGGTGTTGGCGCTGTCGCCTTTGCGGCGCTCTTTAAACAGCCCCGCGTCCACCAGCATCTGAAACAGCGGCATGACATCCTCGCGCGGTATGGTTATGCGTTGTTCGCGCAGGTCGTTCCAGCTCGCGTCGGTGTGGCTGGCGGCGAAGGGGTTGGTGACCAGGACGCTGGTGCCGTCGCGGACAGTCACCAGGCCGTTGCCGTCCACACGCACGCTGACGCGATGTATCGGGGAGGCGCGCAAATTGTAGTTGCGGATGAAAACCCAGTTGAGTCCTGATTCCTTGACCGTGAAAAAGGGGTTGTCGAAAAAACTGACGCAGCCGCAAATGACAGTCGCGGAAGCGAGCGCCGCACAAAAAATGGTCTTTTTCATGGTGTAATAATGGACGTAATTGCGTTGTCCCGCAAGGATGAAATCGTATTCTGCGTTAACGCTACCGTAACCGCATCTGTTCGCTCCAGGCTGAAAATTGGGTAACGCCACTTCCGGAATCCACTGGACGATCTGCCGCTGGGCGGTGTATTGTGTTCTTGCGGGTCTCGAAAACCTCTCGTCGGCGGCCGTCACCGGCGAAGACCTGCCGGAGAACGTTGGCATCAGAGTCGTCGACGGCGCTATCTACGCCTATTTCCCGACTGGCACGACCATTCTATTCAAGTAACCATGGAGTTTCTATGTTTTGCGCATCCATGCTGGCGGCGTTTTTAGGCGCGGCTGTGTATTCGGTTCCGATGAATCCCCGGGAGCATCCGGACGACGCGCGGCGCGCGGTGAAGCCGCCGTCAGCGGAGACGTTCGGGAACAAGGTGCAGTTCATGGCGCTGCGCGGGCTGGGAGACGGCAAGGACTGGAAGCGTCCGCTCGACCGGTGGGTGGAGGAGGACAAGCTCGGCGATATCCTGTGGCTGAGCAAGAGTTTCCTCAACAACCGCAATCTGCCGGAGGCGGTGGCGGAGATCAAGCGGCGGGGGTACTACCTCTTCGACATCTGGGGGTACGTTCCCTGCCACGAGTTCGAATTCCACACGCCGAAGGAGACATCCGACCTCTTCGAACGCGAGCTGGGCGACCGTTGGCTCGGGATGGACAACGGCGAGCAGGACGGGCGCTACGTGGCCGCCTACGCCCCGAAGCGCGTGTTGTCCGGCACGAGCCGTCTGGACTGCTACCGGCACTTCCAGCGCCATTTTGAGGAGATGGACCGCATCCACGGCAATAAAATGGCGACGCTCGTCTCGCTCACGTACGGGCATTACTTCCTTAAGGAGTCGTGCTACACGATGATCGGCGCCGAAACGGCCCAGGCGCTCCCTAACGCGCAGATATACTATTCGTTCATCCGCGGCGCGGGCAAGCAGTACGGCGTGCCGTGGTTCGGGAACGTGAGCGTGTACAACCGCTGGGGCTTCAAGTCCTACACGGGCAAGCCTCCGAAGGAGGTCGACAAGGGTGGGCACGCGACGCACGGCACCTCGCTCGCGCTCATGAAGAAACTCATGTACGCGCAGATATTCTACAATTCCATGGCGGCGGGGTTCGAGTGTTCTTTCTACGGCCCTGACGGAAAGCTGAGCCCGATCGGCATAATCCAGCAGAACGCCGTGAAGTGGTGCGAGCGGAACGGTTCGCCCGGTCTTATGCACACGCCTGTCGCCCTGATGACGGATTTTTATTCCGGATGGACGTATCCCCGGCACCTCTACACACACCACTCTTTCCGCGTGTGGGGCGTGCTGCCGTACGAGCCGGGCGACCACCTGATGGACGGAGTCTTCTCGATGCTTTACCCCGGTTACGAGGATTCGGGCTTTTACCGCGATGAGCGCGGGTTCAACACGCCGACTCCCTACGGCGATATCGCGGACTGTGTCTTTTCCGACGCGCCGCTCTGGCTGCTGAAACAGTATCCGGTTGTCGTGCTCGCTAACCGCGTAGCGCCGACGGAGGAGCTCCGCGACACGCTGCAGGGGTATCTCGCCGCAGGCGGCGAGCTGGTTCTCACGGAAGGGAACCTGAAGGCGTTGTTCCCGGCCGGCGCGCCGCAGGGCAAGGTGACGCCGGTTCCCGGCGAATGGGGGATTGTGGACAAGGCGCGGTGCGCGTTCCCGGTGAAGGTGGCGGTCGGGGAGCCGCTCCCGCGGCCGTATCCGCTCACGGACGCCGCGAAGAAAGTCTTGGACGGAGTCTTCCGCCGCCAGAGGATATTTTTCACCTCGCCCGCGCCGCAGGACGACGGGCTCTCGATCATCACCTGCCGCCGCGGGAAGGGCGATTACACAGTCTGCGTGCTGAACAACACGTGGGAGGAGCGCCCGTTCGGAATCCACGCGCAGGCAGGCAAGGTGGTTGCCGTTGAGGAACTGCCTATTCCGTGCGAAGAACGCATGGCGGAGGGCTTCGCGCCGCGCACGGTCACGAACCTCGTCGTCGGCGCCGATTCACCGGCGCGCATTGCCGCCGGCGCGGTGCGGACGTTCCGCGTGAAGACGGACGAAGGCGGCGCGGTAAGGGAGCTGCCGCCGTCTCCGCCGACGCCGAACGCGGGACATTTCCTGGCGCTGCGCGACATCACGTCCATACGCGACGAGATACTGAAGCGGCCGACGTTCTTCCGCCACTGCTCGGGCGTGGTCGTTGACGGTGAGTACGTACTCTCGCGCGACATCAAGGCGCTGGCGCGCGAGGCGAACTGGACGAGGCTGCAGGGGCTTGAAGTCGCCGTGGACATGAGCGCTCTCTTCAACGGGTTCCCGGATCTGCGTCTTTATCACACCAATGCCGTGGAAAATGCCCAGTTGGAGGAGACCATCAATGACCTTTTCACGAAGATGCCGGTGATGGGCGCGAAAGATGTCTTTATGGCGACAGACCAGCTTCCTGGGCGTGTGCCCTTCGCGGAGTACACGAACACGGCGGCCTACCTTATCAAGGACATCTGCCGTTCCGCGGCGAAAGCAGGCGTCAAGGTGCACATGCGGCAGATCCCCGGAGAGACGCTCACGAGCGGCGTCTCGCAGCTCCACATGTGGGAAAAGACCGTCGGCGAACCGAATTTCCGCTCCGCGCCCTCGCTCGCGGCTTTCATGCGCCAGGAGAAGGGTGTGGTGAAGCAGATCGCCGCCGTGCTCGGGTTCACCGTCAACGAGAAGGCCTACACGCACTGCGACTACTTCTTCCTTTCCGCCCCGCGCGTCGATTCCGAGACAAAGGTTCTCGTTTCGGAACGCGATCCGGTCGCGACGCAGACGTTCTATCCTGACATCGCGCCGATTCTGAATGAGCTAGGCAAGAAAAAAGTCCGCTATGTTTATGACGCGGTCTACCCCGACGCCGATGCCGAATACCGCGACATGCGGCTTTTTGAATCGCTGCGAGACCCGTAAAAGCGATTTATGGTTGTGGAAGAGGTGGCTGCTTGTTAAAATAATAAAAATTTTAATGAAGGGGTTGTTCCATGAAAAGGTTCATCTTGTTTGTGGCTCTGACAGGAGCTGTTTCCGTGTTCGGCGCGGACGTGACGGTCTCAAATTCGGTGTACCAACTGCTTTCCACTCCGAAAGCGAGCGGCGGCGATACGCTCACGGCGGCATCCGCAGACTACGGGGCATATCCGTCGGGGCTCGCAACGCCGGCGTTCTGGTTTGACGCTTCCGACACGTCCGGCTGGACAGTGGGCGAGGGTAACGCCGTGACGCATGTGCCGTCGAAGTCCAATGCCAGATATCTGACGAGCGATTTGACGGGCGCGAGC
>JAQWAM010000071.1 GCA_028707675.1 Kiritimatiellia bacterium
CGTGGACGGCCCGCACCGTGGCGGCCCACAGGGCGGCGCCGCCGTCGGGCAGGTCGTCGCGCGTGACCGAGGTGAGAACCACCTCTTTCAGGCCTGTTTCTTTAACAGCGGCGGCCACGCGCTGCGGTTCGGCGGGGTCGGGAGGCAGAACGGCCCGCTTGTCAACGTTGCAGAAGCGGCAGCCGCGCGTGCAGCGGTCTCCCAAAATCATGATCGTGGCGCGGCCGTGCGACCAGCAGTGGCCCAGGTTGGGGCAGGCGGCTTCTTCGCAGACCGTGTGCAGGCCGTGCGCTCGCAGGCGCGAGCGTGTGTCTTGGAAAGTCTGGCCTTGCCCGATCCGCACCCGTATCCAAGGCGGCTTGGCGCCGCGTTTTTCTGTAGCATCTGAATTCATTACGCGAATAATTAAACCATATGGAGCGTCGGAAACGAAGTCAGAAGCGCGGGCGGGCTCTTGGCATCCTCGCCAAAGTCACCCTGCCCGGCCCCGACGGCAACGGGAAAAGAACTGGCGACGGAATCACTCGCCGACGGCGGCAAGGTCGAGCTTGACGAAATTCAGCAGGGCTTCATCGTTCATCTCGGTCAGCAGCGCCTCGCCGCCTCCCGCGAGGATGTCTTCGGCCAGCGCGCGTTTTTCCTCCAGCATCGCGTCGATGCGGTCTTCCACCGTGCCGCGGCAGATGAAGGTATGCACCAGCACGTTGCGTTTCTGGCCGATGCGGAAGGCGCGGTCCGTGGCCTGGTTCTCCACGGCGGGGTTCCACCAGCGGTCGAAGTGGATCACGTGCGAGGCCTGCGTCAGGTTCAGCCCGGTTCCCCCGGCCTTGAGCGAGAGCACGAAAAAGGGCGGGCCGTCGTCGCGCTGGAACGCGGCGACCAGCTCGCGCCGCCGCTTGACAGGCGTGCCGCCGTGCAGGATCAGTCCTGATCGCCGGAAGACCGTGCCGAGGAAAGCCGCCAGCGGTTCGGTCATTTCGCGGTACTGGGTGAAGATCAGCGCGCGGTCCTGCCGTTCGGCGATTTCCTCACACAGCTCGCGCAGGCGCGCGAACTTGCCGCTGCGCGCCGGCGCGTAGTCGCCGTCGCCCGCGGCCTGGGCCGGGTGGTTGCAGATCTGCTTGAAGCGCATCAGGGCGGCGAGGATCACGCCCCGGCGCTTCATCGGATCGGCTGTCTGCGCGTCCTCCAGCTCGCTCTTAAGCCGGCGCACCTGCGCGGCGTATAGCGCGGCCTGTTCCGGCGCGAGGCAGCAGTAGGCCGGCACCACGGTTTTCTCCGGCAGGTCGGAGATCACCTTGCGGTCGGTCTTGAGCCGCCGCAGGATGTAGGGACGCGTGAGGCGGCGCACCGGCGCGTAGGCGTCGGGCTGATCCTGCCGCGCGCGCATCCAGGTTCTGAAGGCTGTCGCACTGCCCAGCAGTCCGGGATTGATGAAGTCGAAGAGCGACCAGAGGTCGCCGATGCGGTTTTCGACCGGCGTGCCGGTCAGTGCCAGACGCGCGGCGGCGCGGAGTTTCTTCACGCCGCGCGCCTGACGCGTCTCGGCGTTTTTGACGGCCTGCGCCTCGTCGAGGATCAGCACCCGCCACTCCACGCGCTCCAGCCACCGGGTTCGCGCGGCCATGCCGTAGGTGGTCACCACCAGATCGGTCTGCTTGAGAGCCTCAACCGGGTCGCGTTCGCAGCGTTTGAGGAAGAGCGGCTCGGCGGCGGCGGACGGGTGGACGGTCAGCAGGCGCAGCGCGGGCGCGAAGCGCCGCGCCTCGTCGCGCCAGTTGGCCAGCAGCGAGGCGGGCGCCACCAGCAGTGATGGCTTGTGGTCGGCGGAATCGCGTTTGAGCCAGAGCAGCAGGGCCAGCGCCTGGATTGTCTTGCCGAGGCCCATGTCGTCGGCCAGGCAGCCGCCCAGACCCAGCGTGGCGAGAAAGCGGAGCCAGCGCACGCCGGTCTGCTGATAGGGCCGCAGAGTGGCGCGCAGATCCCCGGACACCGGCAGTGCGCCGCCGGCATCCTGCGGATCGCGCAGCCGCGCGAGGGTCTCGCGGAACCAGGCGCCGGCCTGCACCGCGCTCCATTCGCGGACCCGCTCGTCATCTTGGCCGGCCGCGCCGACACCGACAGGCGCGCCCGCGAGCATGCGCATGGCCTCGGCGAACGGCACGCCTTCGCGCGCGACCCGCTGTTCGACTTTTGTCCAGTGAGCGAGCACCGTGTTGAGCCGCTCGCGGTCCATTTCCACCCACCGGCCGCGCAGAGAGACCAGACCGCTCTCGGATTGCAACAACGCCTGAATGTCCTCCGGCGAAAGCTTCTCGCCGCCGAGGGTCACCTCAAGGCTGAAATCCAGCAGCGCGACCGCTCCAAGTTGCGAGGGCTGCCGGTCGCCCAGCGACACGCTCACCGTGGGGCGGGGCGGCTTGCGCGGATCCCACCAGTCCGGAACGCGCACGATCAGGCCGGAATCCTCCAGTGCGGGCAGGTCGCGCAGCAGCCGGTAGGCTTCGCGCGCGGTCCATGCCAGCGGCTGATAAATTCTGCGGCTCTCGAAAAGCTCCTTGACGAAGGCGCTGCATGTGACGGCTTTCTGGATAGGGTCGAGCAGCCGCAGCAGGGCCTCGCGGTTTTTCGCGCCGGCATACTCTTCCAGCGCGCGTTTGAGCGGCTGATGCTGGACGCGTCCGAGCTCTGAGAGTCGGCTGGCGTAGGTGGCCATGAAAGCAAAGGGCCGCTCCGTGTTCTTCTTGTTCTCGGCCAGGTGAAAGGTGACCCTGCCCACCGTGCGCCAGACAGGGTTTACTGTTTGCAGGAAGGCGTCGACGCCGCCGTCGGCCTCCGAGGACTTGAGCCGGGCGAGGGCATCGATCTCGCGCCACAGGCTTGCGGCGCGCGGCGCGTCGAAAAACTCCAGTCCCCGCAAAGGCGGCGCGGTTTCGGCCCAGACTTCGAGACATCCGTCATCAGGCGCGGGCACGGCGGGAAAGGCTGCGCGCTCCGGCCGCGGGGCGTGACAGAGTGCCGTAAGATAGATACGAGCGAAAGCGCGCGCGAAGGACAGTGAAGACGGCAGAGTATCGTTATATGCGGCCAGTGCGAGAAAGCCTTCGGCGGCAGAGGCTTCAAAAGCTCTCCGCCACCGCGCGGCGGCCGCTTCGGAAAGCGGCACGTCAGCGGATTCGGTTTCAGCCAGGCGAAAGTGTCCGGCCGGCGATAGGCAGAGTTCCATCATTAGGTTCAAGTGGTGACAAGTATAGCATTTTGACATGTCTCGGCACTTGTAATTTTGAAAATTCTGCTTTTACCTTGCTATCTCTGGCTCCGGGCTACGATCCCGAACGGTATAGCGTGAAGCTGCTATTTTTAGCCGGGGAGCCCTGCATAAGCTTCCGCAGGTCAGTACACCCACTCGCGGACGCGGCGGATCTCCCAGCGGCCCGGCCGCCAGATTTTGCAGCGGCGTCCGCAGGCGTCCACGCTCTCCAACCAACAGCCCTCGATCCATACCCGTTCCTCGCGCTCGATCCAGCGGCCTGCCGTCAACACCGCCGGCGCGCACACGACCGGCGGAGCGCAAACCACCGGCGGCGGGTGAAAAGGACGGCGGAAACGGACTGGCGGACGGTGACCGTGGCGCCCCCCGCTGTTCACGCCCAGCGAGAAGAAACTGCCGCCGGAATGAACACCCACGCCCACGCTGACCCGGCGCGCCCATACATCGCCCGCAGTCATGACACCCGCCGACGCCAACAAGAGCGCCGTCAAAACCAAGTTTTTCCTGTTGTTCATGTTACCGCCTTTCTGACGCGCCGAACCGCCCGTGCTGTTCATTGCCGCGCCGCTTTAATTAGAGTGTTAAACGATTGTTTAAGGCAATTATTGGCGGGGAAACAGCAATTTTCAGTTTAAGGCTGAATTTCCCGGTTTATGCAAGCAAAGGCGCATCCCCGTTGTCTTTGACTGCGTCATAAGCGTTTGCTACGATACAGGCATCTTACAAAGCAGTGTTCCGACAGGTTCGGCGCAAACGGACACAACCTTCACGGGAACGACTTATGGCAAAGGCGCACAGCAAATACAACCTTTCGTTTATAACCGACGAGGATTTGAAAAAACACACGCTTGAGACGGTGAGCCGTTTCAGGACGGGCATGTCGCTGGCCGAGTTCCGCAAAAACATCGTGGACCCGATTAAGCTCACTTTCGACGCGCACGTGTACCGCCGCCGGATTGAAGATGTGATTGATGCGGAAATTATAAGGCAACTTAATAAAACCAACGAAAACCTGATCGGCTATTTTCACCAGAACATCTTTAAGTATATCGGCAACGGGTGGGAAGTGCCTGCCACAGGCGCTGACGGTTGGGATGTAGAAAACCATAACCGTAATATGTTTGCCGAGTTTAAGAACAAGCACAACACAATGAACGATAGTTCCGCGAAATCGGTGCATTCGCGAATGCGAGGGCTTGTTGAAGGCAACAGAAACGCCGTATGTTATCTGGTGGAAGTAATAGCAAAGTTTAGTCAAGACATACCGTGGAAACGAGCTGCGACCCCTTTACGCGCTGACAGACAAGAACGATTGCGCCGCATATCTATTGATAGGTTTTATGAAATTGTCACCGGTGATGTGTGTGCATTTGGTAAACTCTGCACAGTTTTGGGCAAAGTAATAGACGATGTTCTTGCGGAGAATCCACAAGCTATTAAGGAAAGCTCGGTTTTACGTGAGCTGGAAGCAAAAGGGGAGGATATACTGAAGACTTTATTTTTGTTGTCATTTGACACATACCGAGGTTTCGATGATTTCGAAATATGCAAATAACGAACTGCTGACTCAGGGACTTGTCGCTGATATCCTGTCGGTTTCTAAAGAAACAGTGCGGAAATGGGAAAAAAGCGGCGATGTGGTGCCATATAAAAAAACAGCGGATGGAATGCCGCTCTATCGTTGGTCTGATTTACAAAAGTTTCCTGAAATCAGACGAATGGAATTTTCCAATTGGGGGGCGGAGTGTAAAACGCGCCCTGTTCGTATATTCAACTCAGTCGAACTTTTTGCGGGGGCTGGCGGGCTGGCGCTTGGTCTTGAACAGGCGGGGTTTGGTGCTGTCGCGCTTAATGAAGCAGATCACAACGCATGTGAAACACTGAGAAAAAACCGTCCTCACTGGAATATCATTGAGGAGGATGTGGCCAAGATCGACTTTTCGCGGTTCAAGGACATTGATCTTGTTTCGGGCGGCTTTCCCTGTCAGGCATTCTCATATGCGGGAAACCGGTTTGGTTTCGAAGACATAAGGGGGACTTTGTTTTTCGAATTTGCCCGTGTTATCAGCGAAACGCAACCTAAAGTCTTTCTAGGCGAGAATGTGAGAGGCTTGCTTACACATGACGGAGGTAAGACAATTGAAGTCATTAAGTCTGTGATCAAAGAGATAGGATATACGCTTGTCGAGCCTCGCGTTTTGAAAGCTATTTTTTATCGAGTACCACAAAAGCGGGAACGGTTAGCCTTGGTAGGTATCAGAAATGACTTGCTTGAGCATATGCCCGCATTCAAATGGCCTGATCCGGCTCAACGTGTTTATACCGTGCGCGACGCATTGAAAAAAGGAGTTTTATACAAAACCGAAGTCCCCTCTTCCCCCGGTGTTAGCTATACGAAATGGAAAGCCGACATTATTGCGAATGTGCCGCCGGGCGGTTACTGGCGTGATTTACCGATCAGAATGCAAAAAGAACTGCTAAAAAACAGTTTTCATTTGGAAGGCGGAAAAACAGGTATCGGCAGGCGGCTTTCGTGGGATGAGCCGAGCCTGACGTTAACCTGCGCTCCTGCGCAAAATCAAACCGGGCGTTGCCACCCTTCGGAAACGCGTCCTCTGACAGTCCGTGAGTACGCCCGCATCCAGACGTTTCCAGATGAATGGGAGTTTTGCGGTTCAACGATGAGCCAATACAAGCAAATTGGAAATGCTGTGCCTGTAAACCTTGCAGAAGCGTTAGGTCGCAGTCTCATTGCTTTATTAAATGCAATTGAAAGAGCTGATCCGCATCCCGCGCTGCAAGCGGGAGAGTGCCTCACCCATAATCAATATGGCGTCCGAACATCTGAAAAATTCATACAAATGATGCTTCTCGATCCTGCAATCTTGTATCTTGTTCATGACCATCCGGTCACTTTGCTCGGAACCTACCGCAAAACTTGTCGCGATTGGATCGTGTCGAACCGCTTTTATAACTACCCGGTCACCGAAAGCGAACTTGATACGGTTAAAGAACTGCTTGCGGTGCGCAATCTGATCCTTAAACGAAAAGGCGTTAAGGATTTGTTTTTTAAGGTCGAGGGGTATTCGATAGTCGGTAAAAGCGATTTATTAAAACTCGGATACAAAACGAGCAAGAGCCATCCTGCCAAACAGAGGTACATCCTTTATAAACTTTCGCCGTTTTATGAGCCTATGCATTTTGACGAAACAAAAGCGCTCCCGATTGTCGGGAAAGGTGTTTCTGTCCCTCAGAAAAACGCGGCGTCTGAAATTGCGCGTAAGCCCACATTGCGCAAACCGCCAAAAGCAAGTTCTAATAAACGGGCGATATGAAAACTGGAATCGTACAGAAGAGCTGCGAGCCGTACGCGCGCGCCAACGTCGACGGTCTCAAAGAGATGATCCGCGAGTGCGCGCGGCAGG
>JAQWAM010000072.1 GCA_028707675.1 Kiritimatiellia bacterium
CGATAGCTGGAGGTTGGCGCTTATGTCGTTGATCTTCACGGCGGGGGCGGCTTTTCTGGCCGTTTCCCTGCACCGGGTTCAGGTGGAACGTTTTTCAGCGCTGTCGCATGACCAACTGCGCCAGAGTGTCAGGCGTGTGCAGGTGCCGGGGCCGCGCGGAAATATTTATGACCGCAACGGCGGGCTGCTGGCGGGAAACCGCCCCAGCTACTGCATCGCGTATTATGTGGAAGAACTGCGCAGGCGCGGCCGGTGGCAGAACACCATCGACGCGGTGGACGCTGACATTGACCGGCTGGCCAAGGCGCTGGGTATTCCGCGAGTCATCACTAAAAAAGATGTGACCAGGCATGTCATGCAGAGCTTGCCGATGCCGCTGCTGGCATGGCGCGATGTCGAACATGAGACGCTGGCGCGCTGGGCCGAGGCGGTAGAGCCTTTCCCGGGCGTGGATGTCTATGTGCAGCCGGAACGGTACTATCCCCAAGGCGCGCTGGCCGCGCATGTGCTGGGTTATGTCGGGCGTGACCGTCCGCAACCGTTGCCCGGGCAGAAAATCCACTTCTACTTGCCGGAAATGATCGGCAAGGGCGGCGTTGAAGGCCGTTACAACGCCGATCTCACCGGCGTTTCGGGCGGACAGCTCATAAGGGTTGACGCGCGCGGCTACAAGCACGCCGTATGGGAAGGCGACGCGGCTGTGCCGGGGCAGGACATCCATCTGACACTTGACATCAATATACAGGCGGCTCTGGAGCAGGTCTTGCGCGGCTGGCGCGGGGCGGGCGTGGTGATCGACCCGCGCAACGGCGAGGTCTTGGCAATGGCCAGCTCGCCCGCGTACGACCCCAACGACTTTGTGCCGATACTGCCGTCCGGCGTCTGGAAACGCCTCAACGAGGACAAGGCGGTGCCGCTTTTCAACCGTGCCGTCCAGGGCTGGTATGCGCCGGGCAGCACGTTCAAGCCGGTCACGGCCATGGCCGCGCTGTTGAGCGGCAAGTTCAACCCCGAGGACGAATATGTCTGCGACGGCGCGTTCGTGCTGGGCACCATGCGCCTGCGCTGCTGGAACACTTACGGCCACGGCAGCATAAACCTGCGTAAAGCCATTGAGCAGTCTTGCAACAGCTATTTCTGCAATCTTGCCCATACCATAGGCTACGATTCGATATATGAGACGGCGCGGCTGTTGGGGTTCGGGGAGCCCTGCGGAATCGATCTGCCGGGCGAATCCGGAGGACTGCTGCCGACGGCGGCGTGGAAAGAACGTCGCTTGCGTGACCGCTGGCGTCCGGGCGACACGTGCCAGATCGCCATCGGCCAGGGGTTGCTGATCACCACGCCGCTGCAGATGGCGGTTGTCACGTCGGTTTTCGCTAACGGCGGCAGACTATACCGGCCGCACATCGCGCGGCTGGCGCAGCCCCATCTGGTGCGCGAAATGGGCTGGCCGCCGCAGGCGGTCGCGGTTGTGCGTGACGGCATGCGCGATGTGGCGGAGTTGGGCACAGGGCGCCGTGTGCGGGTGAGAGGCCTGACGGTGGCGGCCAAGACCGGCACGGCCGAGGTTGACACAGGCGGCACGCGCCGCAAAAACACATGGGTAACGGCGTTCGCGCCGTTTGGCGATCCCTCGGCGGCGGTGGCCATCATGGTTGAAAACGGCGAGTCGGGCGGACTGACGGTGGCTCCGATGGTGCGCGAGGTGCTCGTGTCCATTTTCGGAGAGGAGCCTGCGGCAAGCGAAGAGGCGGGGGAGCCTCTGTTCGCGCCTGATGCGGAGGTGCGGGGTGATTGAGGCACTGAAAAGGCATATCGCTTCCCTGCGCCGCATGAACCCGCTGCTGACGGCCTGCGTGGCGGGGCTGACGGTAATCGGCGTGGCTTTTGTTTACAGTTCTTGCTCAGTGCGCGAAGATCCTGCCATCCGCATGCTCTACATGCGTCACGCCGAGTCCGGCGTGATCGGTTTGCTGCTGTTGCTGGTGTTGTCCTGTGTGAATTACCGTCCATTGCTGCGCTGGAGCTGGGTGTTTTACATGTTTTGTCTGGTGCTGCTGGTTTTGGTCCCGTTCATGGGAGATGCGAAAATGGGCGCGCGGCGCTGGCTATTCGGCATGCAGCCTTCAGAGCCTGCCAAACTGGCCATCATCATGCTGCTGGCGTGGCTGTACGGCAGGCGCGGCGCGGCTCGCGGCTCCAAGGCTTTTTTACTGACCTTGCTGGCGGCGGGTTTGCCGGTGGGTCTGATACTTATGCAGCCGGATCTTGGCACGGCCCTGGTGCTGGTGCCGACGGTTGTGGCCATGATGTTCGCCGCGAATGTTGCCCCGCGGCTCCTGTGGCCTTCCGTAACGGCCGGGGTGTTGGCTGCCGGGCTCCTGCTGGGTGTGATCTACGCTGCGGAAAAGGCCGACATGCCGCAGGAGAAGCGCGACGCCTTGATTGCGGCAACGCATTTGCGGCCGCATCAGGTCAAACGCCTGCAGGTGTTCCTTTTCCCGGACAAAGACTTGCATGGCAGCGGTTATAACAGACGGCAGTCCGAGATAGCGGTAGGTTCGGGCGGTGTTTGGGGTAAAGGCTATCTGAAAGGCGAGCAGTACATGTTGGGATACCTGCCGCCTTCCGTCTCTTCCAACGATTTCATTTTCGCGGTGCTGGCCGAAGAGGCGGGCTTCGCGGGATCGGTGACGGTTTTGCTGTTGTTCACCGGCATCTTGTGGGCGGGTTTGTGGGTTGCTTTCCGTTGTCAGGACGACACCGGACGTTTGTTATGCGTCGGCGTCATAACTTTGACCTTCAGCCACATGTTCATCAATATCGCGATGACGATCGGGCTGATGCCGATCACGGGGCTGCCTTTGCCTTTTATAAGTTACGGCCGTACCTTTATGCTGACTATGATGGTGGCATTGGGTTTGGTACAGAGTGTGTCCATACATGGACGTGAATCAGAAACGAGGTTTTAAGCGGGTGTTGCAATCCCGTGTAAGAACCGATTTAAGCAGGAGGGAAACATGTTGTTCGGATTATTCAAAAAAAGTGCGCCCAAGAGGGAGATCATAGTCAATGTTGAGAGCCTTGAAACGCGCGTGGCGGTGATGGAGAACGGGCACGTCGAGGAGTTTCAGGTTGAGCACCCCACGGAGGAACGTCTGGTGGGAAGCATCTATAAAGGCCGCATCCAAAATCTGGAGCATGACCTGCAGGCTGCCTTCGTGGATATCGGTTTAAAGAAGAATGCCTTTCTGCACTACTGGGACATGTTGCCGGATGATGAAAGCCGGCTGGACGATCATGATGAAAACACTCGCCCATCGCGGCGGCGGCGCGTTTCCAACGAAGACATATCCAAGCGTTTCCCGCCCGGATCGGAAATAGTGGTACAGGTGACCAAAGGCCCGATAGGCACCAAGGGCCCGCGCGTCACAGCGAACCTGAGTTTGCCCGGTCGCTATCTGGTGATGATGCCGGGGACGCGCCTGCGCGGCGTCTCTCGCAAGATCGGCGACTCCAAAGAGCGCCAGCGCCTCAAGAAGATACTTGACCGCCTGCCGCTTCCTGACGACGCGGGGCTGATCGTGCGCACCGTGGGCGCGGGCGCCAGCAAACGCGCCTTCGTGCGTGACCTGCGCAACCTGTGGGAGTCTTGGAAAGAGCTTCAGGACAATATCAAAAACCTGCGCCCGCCAGCCTGCGTTTACCAAGAGCCCGACCTCGTCGAGCGCGTGGTGCGCGATTGGCTGACCGAAGAGATAGACCGCGTGACGATCGACGACAACGATGCCTACACGCGCATCCGGAACGTGGCCGGTAAGATATCCCGCCGCGCAAAGAATGTCATAAACCATTACAGCGGCCAGTTGGCCATCTTTGACCATTACGGGGTGGAACGGCAGTTGGAAGAGACCTTCCGGCGCAAAGTCAACCTCAACTCAGGCGGTTATCTGGTTTTCGACGAGACCGAGGCGTTGATCTCGATCGACGTCAACACCGGCAGGCACCGCGGCAAAGGGTCGCAGGAGGATGCGATTCTTGAGGTGAACCTCGAGGCGGTCGTGGAGGTGGCGCGTCAACTGCGCCTGCGCAATATCGGCGGCCTGGTGGTGGTGGATCTGATCGACATGAAAGCGCGCAAGCATCAGAACGCTGTCTACAAGACCATGAAGCAGGCCGTCAAGCGCGACCGGGCGCGTACCAACGTGCTTCCGATCTCGGAACTCGGGCTGATGGAGATGACGCGCCAGCGTCAGGAGGAGAGCCTGCTCTCGCAAATGTATTCGGACTGCCCTTACTGCCGCGGCCACGGACTGATCAAGTCGCCGCTGGCTTTGAGCGTCGATATCCAGCGCCAGATCGCGGCTCTGATGCGCAAAGTCCGCCACGAGGGCCGGGTCGCCGATCTGCAGATCGTGGTGGCGCCCAGCGTTCTCGACCGCCTGCGCACCGAGGATGAGGCGTTTTTGGTGGAACTGCAGCGCAGGTACACCGGCAAGCTAACTTTCAAGTCGGAAATGTACCGCCACCCCGAATCGTTCACCATCGCGGACGGACAGACCGGCAAGGTTTTGTATTCCGTTAACGAGACAAAAACGGTATAACAATGGTGTGGCTTGAGCAGCTTTTACTTCTAACCGGTGGACGTCAGTTATGAAAATTATAACGGTTCTTGCTTTGGTTGCCGTTTTTGCGGCGATGACAACGTGTGTCGCGGCTCAGTCGGAGGCTGGCGTCGGTTTGGCTCCCGAACAGGCGGATGACGGCAGCGCCGAGATAACGGGCGACAAATTCGAGGTCGACCGCAAAACCGGATGGGTCACCGCCACCGGCAATGTCAAAGTGCGCTCGAAGAGCCACGAGATGAGCGCCGACCGTGTGCGTCTGCACCGTGACAAAGGAGATGTCCAAGCCAGGGGTAATGTGGTTATCCGCCAGAGCGGCTTCGGCTCTTGGTCCGGCGATTACATCGAGTATAACTACAAGACGGGAGCAGGTCTGACCGGCATGGGCGCGATACAGGCGGGCGTTTTCCATGTCAGCGCCGAAGAGGTCACGCGGCGGGAGGACGGGGTTTATGACGCCAGACGCATGTGCGTCACCACCTGCACCAACGCGCCCGGCCATTGGCACTGGCACGTTTCCGGGCGGGGCCGTTACAAGGACAACGACTATGTCGAGGTTTTCAACGCTGTGCCGCATCTGTTCGGAGTGCCTTTCGGTTACCTACCGTACTGGTATCGGGACATCGATACGCACTACGGTTTCCGACTGATCCCGGGGTACACATCCAAGTGGGGCGCCTATCTGCTGGGCACGTACGTGTTCAACATTTACGAGGCGCCGCGCGAGAACGGTCCCATGCTCTATGGCTCAACCCACCTTGATCTCCGCACGCGGCGGGGCGTGGCCGTCGGTCAGAATGTCACTTGGGATTTGCGCGAATGGGGCAAAGGCAAACTGGAAACATATTACGCATGGGATCAGGATCCGCCCGACAAAATGCGGGACATGAACTGGGTGTCCAGTGTCAACGACGAGCGTTACCGCCTGCGTTTGCGCCATGAGGCGGATCTGACCCCGCGCGACCAGTTCCTGCTGCGCGGTACGTATGTCAGCGATTCCGAGGTGTCCAGCGATTTCTTTGACCGCGCCAACCGCGGCGAAAGCACCCCCATGAATTTTGTTTCGCTTTCGCACCGCGAACACACTTGGGCCGGGGGCGCGACAGCCAGCGGGCCTCTGAACGATTTCTACGCCGGCGTGGCGCGCCTGCCTGAAGGTTGGCTGAATATCATGCCGCAGCCGGTCTTGGGAATCGGGGTCAATTACGAGAGCCAGACAAGGGCTGGATACCTGAACCGTGACGCCGCAAAATACGAGAACGCCATGCCGGACTATATGTATTACCCCGGTTCATGGGCCGACTACAACCTCGTGCGGGTGGACACCGCGCACCGGCTGACCTATCCGTTCAAACTCGGCGATGTTTTGAGTGTCGTGCCGCGCGCGGGTTATCGCGGCACATATTATTCAGACACGGAGATGCAGAGCGATGTTTTCCGACATTCCGCCGATCTGGGGGCGCAGGCTTCGCTGCGCGCCACTTCCGACTGGCGCAACGGCTGCCGACATGTGTTTGAACCGTATCTTGACTACAGCTACCAGCCAGTGCATTACAGCGCTGACAACGGACGCGTTTACGGAATGGACCGCTTCGACCGCCCGTCAGGTTGGCTCGACCGTTTCGGCTTCGACGGCACTTGGCTGCCGTACGACTGGCACGGGCTGCGTCCCGGCGTGCGCAATCTGCTGCAAACCCGCGACAAGAAAGGCCGCATGCGCACAGTGCTGGAATGGGACGCATATGCCGGCATACCTTTTGATACCGACGGTCCGATCAACGAGGACGGAGTAAAGATTGCCGGGTCAAAAGTCACGTTCGCGCCAAACGAGGATTTTGAGATGAAGGCACACGCCGAGTGGGACGCGGAACAGGATGTGTTCGCTTATGCCGACATCGGCGCGTTCTACCGGCTGACAAAAGATTTCCGTTTTGGCGGCGGTTATCTCGGGCGCGACCATGATCTGCTGGATTACAGTCTGTCGCCGGTGACGCAGTGGAACCGCGTCAATGAGAAT